>JADLEG010000106.1 GCA_020846275.1 Alphaproteobacteria bacterium | reverse complement strand
TCGAAGAAGAACGACAGCCGCGGCGCGAACTCGTCGATCGTCAGGCCCTTGGCGAGCGCTGCGCGCGTGTACTCCAGGCCATCGGCCAGCGTGAAGGCGAGTTCCTGCACGCAGGTCGCCCCGGCTTCCTGCATGTGATAGCCGGAGATCGAGATCGAGTTGAACTTCGGCATGTGGCGCGCCGTGTGCTCGATGATGTCGGCCACGATGCGCATCGAAGGTCCGGGCGGATAGATGTAGGTGTTCCGGACCATGAACTCCTTGAGGATGTCGTTCTGGATCGTGCCCGACAGCTTCTCCACTGGCACGCCCTGCTCCTCGCCCGCGACGATGAAGGACGCCAGCACCGGCAAGACTGCGCCGTTCATCGTCATCGACACCGACATCTTGTCGAGGGGAATGCCGTCGAACAGGATCTTCATGTCCTCCACGCTGTCGATCGCCACGCCGGCCTTGCCGACGTCGCCGATCACGCGGGGATGATCGCTGTCGTAGCCGCGGTGCGTGGCGAGGTCGAAGGCGATCGACAACCCCATCTGCCCCGCCGCCAGGTTCTTGCGGTAGAACGCGTTCGATTCCTCGGCGGTGGAGAACCCGGCGTACTGGCGGATGGTCCAGGGCCGGTTGGCGAACATGGTCGCGCGCGGCCCGCGCAGATAGGGCGGGAAGCCCGGCATCGCGCCCGCGAGTTCCAGCCCCTCGAGGTCGGAAGCGGTATAGAGCGGCTTGACGTCCAGCCCCTCGGCCGTGCGCCAGGTGAGCGTGTCCAGCGGCGCGCCGGCCAGGTCTTTCGCCGCCAGCTTCTCCCAGTCGGCCAGGGTCTTCTTCGGGAAGTCGGTCATCGCGCGCGTTCCTGCGTGTTCCAGGCAAGTTTAGCGGTGGCGCGGGGAAATCGGAAAGCTTGTGTGCAACGCGACGATGTTATAACATGTGTATTACTTAAATGGAGTAGCGCAATGATTACCCTCAAAGTTCGCAAAGTCGGCAATTCCTGCGGCGTCACGCTACCGAAGGAGGTCCTGGCCAAGCTGAAGGTGAACGAGGGCGATACGCTCGTGCTGACCGAGATGGTTGGCGGCTATCAGCTTAGCGTCGCCACTGACGACCTGACGGAGGAAATGCGTCTGTTCGAAGAAGGCCGGCGTCAGTACCGCAACGCCCTGCGCGAACTCGCGAAATGAGGGAGCCGACCTGGCTCTCCGAGGCAGGCATCCGAAAAGCACATTCCGAATTGATCGTCGAGCATGGCGGGTCGGACGGGATTCGCGACGACAATCTGCTTGGCTCCGCCCTCGCGCGCCCACGCAATCTGCTGACGCATGGCGAGCCGACGATTTTCGCGCTGGCCGCCGCCTATGCCTTCGGGATCGCACGCAATCATCCGTTCGTCGATGGCAACAAGCGCACCGCACTGATCGCGATCTACATGTTTCTCGGGCGGAATGGCTACAGGCTGACCGCCCCGGAGGCCGAAGCCGTCGTCGTCATTCTCGATCTGGCTGCGGGAAAGCTCGGCGAGGACGAGCTCGCCCGGTGGATCGAGAGCAATTCCCGCGCGTAGTAACTTCATGCGCAACATGCACCGGCTGCTGCGCTTCGGCTTCTGAGCGTCAGGGCGCGCGCGGCCGGAAATCCTGGTCGGGAAACGGATTGCCGGTCGGCCCGCGGATCACGATCATGCCGCGGTCGGCCGCCTGGTGGCACTGGTTGCAGCCCTCGGTCAGCTGCTCGTAGGCCGCGGCGAACCGCGCGGCGTCCTGCGCCTGGATCGCGCGCTCCATCGCCGCCAGCGGCACCTTGGTCAGCGCCGGCAGCATCTCGGCGACCGGCATCGAGCGCCATTGCGGCACATAGCGCGCGACCTTCTGGAACGCCTCCTGCATCTCGTGCAGTTCGTAGGCCGCGTATGACCAGTTGCCCGCCTGACCCGCGAGACCGAGCTTTATATGGCGGGGCTGCACCCACATCGTCATCAGGTCGCCCAGGCCGGCGCGGAATTCGGGCGGCGGCGGATTGGCCGGCGGCGCGGTCTGCGCGGGAGCCTGCTGGACCGCCGGCAGTGCCGCCAGCACGGCGAGGAACATGATGCGCCTGGCGCGCACCCTCACGGCCGGCTCGCGATCGCCGCCGCCGCGCCCGCCATCACCGCCCCGGTCGCGCGGTTGACATAGCGTATGACGCGCGAGTCCTTCAGCGCCCGCCGCGCCCGTTCGGCCGTGAAGACGTAGCCGGCGAGGATCGCGCCATAGACCACGATCACGATCGCGGCCAGGGCGGCGAAGCCCGGGACGGAGACCTGGCCGATCGGGATCACCGTCGGCAGCAGGGCCAGGTAGAACAGCATGGTCTTGGGATTGCCCGATCCGACCGCGATCGCGCCCAGGAACAGGCGCGCCCCCTCGCCGCGCGGCGGCGGCGGCGCGACCGGGGCGGCCGCCGGCGCCGTCCACAGCTTCCAGGCGAGGTAGAGCAGGTAGGCGGCGCCCAGATATTTCAGCGCCGCGAAAACCGGCTGGAAATGGGCCGCGACCACCGCCAGGCCGAACGCCGCCGCCGCCAGCCACATCAGGTCGCTGGCCACCAGACCCAGGCAGAACGGCACGATGCCCCGGGTGCCGCCGCCCAGCACGCGCGCGACCAGCGCCGCGATGGTCGGCCCCGGCGCGGCGCAGGCCAGGCCGAACACGACCGCGAACAGGGAGATCGAGGCGAGGGTCATGCGTGCTCCCGTGGCGACGCCGTCGATGATACACCGGAACCGTCGCGGGCCGCCGCGATCCGCTGCACCACTGCGGGCCGGGGCTCGGTCACTTCCAGGCACTCATAGGCGACCACGCGCAGCCTACCCTCCACCGCGCGCAGAAGTTCGCCCTCCGCCAGCAGGAAATCCGGGTTGCTCGGGCGGCCGAAGCGTTCGTTGCCGCGCGCGAAGGTTTCGTAGATCAGCACGCCGCCCGGCGCGACCGACGCCGCGATCAACGGCAAGAGCGGCCGCCACAGGTAGTTCGTCACCACCACGCCGTCGAACGCGCGTCCGCCGAGCGGCCAGGCTCCGTTCTCCAGATCGGCCGCGACGATCTCCGCGCGAGGATCGGCCGCAAGGTCGGCCACGCCGCCGGTGTCGATATCGACCGCCGTCACGCGATGGCCGCGCGCCAGGAACAGGCGCGCATGCCGCCCGCCCCCGCAGGCAAGGTCGAGCACCGCGCCGCCCGCGGGCACAAGACCGGCGAACCGCAGGACCCAGGCCGAGGGCGCCAGGCCCGGCTGGCGGTCGGGGGACGCGCCGGTCAATTTTGCCGTCCCGCGGCGCGGCCGCCCCGCGAAAAGCTTGTTCCAGCGTGCATTTCCGCCAATCCCTGGGCCGGCTTCCCGCGGCCCCATTAAGGTCTTGTTCACTATCCTGCCGCTAGGCTCCGTCCCGCAATCCGGTCGCATGCAGCGGCACGAGGGGGCAGGACGCCGATGATCCGACTTCAATTGAAATGCGTCCACGGCGATTACTTCGACGCGTGGTTCCCCGACCAGGAATCCTTCGACGCCCAGGCGGCGAAGGCCCAGGTCATCTGCCCGCATTGCGGCGAAACCAACCTGGTCGAGGCGCCGCCGCTGAAGCCCGGCCTCTATCCCGACCTCACCGAGGACCAGGCGCGCCAGATGTCCTGCGACACGCGCCGCATGCTCGGCGAGTGGATGGCGGCCGGCGGCATGGAATCGGTGTCGAGCACCCTGGTCGAGCAGGCCGCGCAGATCATGCCGGCACCGCCGGAACGCAGCCCGCCCTTGGCCGAACCGGAGCCGGTCGACCCTGCCGAATTCGACGACGCCGATCCGTCCGCGATCGAGCGCCGCCCCCCCGCGGCGAAGCCCGCGCCGCGCCCGCTCGTCTACGACTGCTGAGTTACAGCACCCGCGGCAGCCAGAGCGCGAGTTCGGGGAACAGCACGATCAGCGCCAGCACCAGCACCTGCAGCACCATGAACTGCATCATGCCGGCGTAGATGTCGCTGAGCTCCCAGTCCGGCACCACGCCCTTCAGAAAATAGGCCGACAGCGCCACCGGCGGCGACAGCCACGCCGTCTGCAAGCACACCGCCACCAGGGTCGAGAACCAGACCAGGTCGAAGCCCAGCTTCTGCACCAGCGGCAGCAGGATCGGCACGACGATCAGCACGATCGGCACCCATTCCAGCGGCCAGCCCAGCACGAAGATCACCGCCAGAATCACCGCCAGCATCAGCATGGGCGGGATCGGCAGGTCCAGCAGCAACTCGGCGATCCAGCTCGCGCTGCCCAGGCGCGAGAACACCGCGCCGAAGAAGTTCGACGCCGCGACCAGCACCAGGATCATGCAGCTCGTTTCGAGGGTCTGCATCATCGCCTGGCCGAACGCCTTCCACGTCAGCCGGCGATAGAGCAGGGTCAGCACCAGCACCGCGAAGGCGCCCACCGCGCCGGCATCCGTGGGCGTGGCGATGCCCGCCATGATCGTGCCCAGCGTGGCCAGGATCACGATCGTCACCGGCACCACGCCCACGATCAGCTCGCGCACCGCGAACCACATGGTCGGCGGCCATTCCTCGCGCGGCAATGCGGGCCCGAGCGACGGATTGAAGTAGCAGCGCACCAGCGCGTAGACGCAATAGGTGGCGGCCAGCAGCAGGCCGGGGATGACGGCGGCGGTGAACAGGTCGGTCGCCGGCACGCCCACCACCGGCCCCATCACGATCAGCATGACCGAAGGCGGGATCAGGATTCCCAGCGTGCCGCCCGCCGCGATCGCGCCGGCCGACAACCGCACGTCGTACCCGCTCTTCTTCATCGACGGCGCGGCCATCACGCCGAGCAAGGTCACCGACGAGCCGACGATGCCGGTGGCCGCGGCAAAGATCGTCGCCGTCACCAGAACCGCCAGGTAGAGCGAGCCGCGCAGACGGGCAAGCAAAAGCTGGATGGCGCGGAACAATCGCTCCATCAGCCCCGATCGCTCCAGCAGGTAGCCCATGAAGAGGAAGAACGGCACCGACGCGAGCGTCGGGTCGCGCATCACCGAGAAGACCTGGAGCGTCATCAGGTAGAGCACCAGGTTGCCCAGCGCCAGCCAGCCGATGATCAGCGCCACCCCGATCAGCGTGAAGGCGATCGGGAACCCGATGAAGATGGCGACGAACAGGACGATCAGGCTGATGAAGCCGGCGATCTCGTTGCTCACGCCCGTTCTCCGGTCAGGCCGGCATGCAGGCTCTTGATCAGCTCGGACAGGCCCTGCAGAAGCAGCAGCGCGGTGGACAGCGGCATCACGAACTTGAAGGGATAGACGATCGGCATCCAGGGGCTGGTGACGACGCGCTCGCCCTGCGACAGCGACTTGGCGAAGAACTCCCAACCCACCCATAGGAAGGCGACAAGCCCGGGGAAGAACAGGATCAGGTAGCAGGCGGTATCGGTCCAGCCGCGACGCCGGATCGACCAGTCGTTGTAGAACGTATCGGTGCGGATATGGGCCTGATGCTTCAGCGTGTAGGCCGCGCCCAGCATGAAGAACGTGCCGTACAGCATGTAGGTCACGTCATAGGCCCAGATCGTCGGCGCGGTGAACAGGTAGCGCGCGAACACCTCGTAGACGAGGCTCAAGACCATCGGCACGATCAGGAGCGCCGTCACGCGCCCCGACCATTCGCTCAGGCCGTCGATCGCCCGGACGACGCGCGCGAGCCCCGCAGGCAACGCCATGGATATTCCCCCCACACGAATGTTCTTGCAGGACGCGGCAGGCCTCATCCTTCGACAGGCTCATCCTTCGACAGGCTCATCCTTCGACAGGCTCAGAATGAGGCCCGAACTACCCCCTCGCCTCATGGTGAGCTTGTCGAACCATGAGGCGCCGCACGGCCTCCTACTTCTGCTGCAATGCCGCGTTGCCGAGATTGGAGTAGAGGTCGAGGATCTTGGTCCAGTACGGCACCACGTTGACCGCGAAATCGCGCTGCGAATCGAGCACCTGCTTGAAGAACGGGTCCTTGTCGGCGTATTTCGCCAGCACCACCTTGGTCGCGCGCACGAACTCGGGGAAGAAGTCCTTCGGGGTGTCGTGGATCGTGACCTTGAACTCCTCGCGCAGCTTCTTCACCGCCATCGCGTTCTTGTAGACGTTGTAGGAATAGGTCTCGGCCATCGAGGCCAGCGCCGCGGTGCGCATCATCTCCTGCAGGTCGGGCGACAGCTTCGACCATACCGTCTTGTTGACCAGCACCTCGCCGATGTCGGTGGACTGGTGCAGGCCCTGCAGGTAGTAGTTCTTCCAGACCGTGTGCAGGCCGAGGTTCAGGTCGTCGGCCGGGCCGATCCATTCCGCCGCGTCGATCACGCCGCGCTGCGCGGCCGGCACGATCTCGCCGCCCGGCAGCGCCGTGGCGGCAATGCCCATCTCCTTGAATATCTCGCCGGTGATGCCGGGGGGCGAGCGGTATTTCAGCTTCTTGAAGTCCTCGACGTTGCCGATCGTGCCCTTGAACCAGCCCAGCGGGTCGGGGCCCATCGGCTGCACCATCAGCGGCTCGACGTTGACCTTGATGATGTCGGTGTAGAACTTGCGCAGCAGGTCGTAGCCGCCGCCTTCGAGCAGCCAGGCGACGTGGCTCAACTGGTCCAGCCCCACCCCCGCGCCCGCCATCGGGTTCGAGAACAGGCCCGCCGCCGGGTGCTTGCCCGACCAGTAGTGCGTCCAGGCATAGCCGGCCTCGACCACGCCCTTATCCACGGCGTCGAGGATCTCGAACGCCGGCACCACCGCGCCGTCCGGCAGCACCTCGATCTTCACGCGGCCGTTCGACATCTTGTCGACGCGCTCCGCGTATTTCTTCAGCAGCTCGAAATAGATGCTTGCGGACGGCACCGCCGTCTGCAGCCGGATCTTCTGCGACTGCGCCAGGGCCGGCGTGGCGAACAGCGCCAGCCCCAGCCCGAAGGCAAGCGTCATGATGCCGAATTTTCGCATATTGGTATCCTCCCCTTGGAATTGCCAGAGTGAGACAAAAACACTCGTTTTACAAGAAGCGCGCGAGGGGCTTGCGTCCTTCATCCTTCGAGACGGCCGCTTCGCGGCCTCCTCGGGATGACGCGATGGTTGGGTGAACCAGAAAGAATCGCGTCATCCTGAGGAGCGAGCGCAGCGAGCGTCTCGAAGGATGAGGAACACCCAACGCCGATTATCAACTCTATCGCGCGTGAAATAGGAACAAAAATACTAATCTCTACGTGAAATAAGACTGCCCCCCGCCCCAAAAGCAAAAAGCCCGCGGGATCATCTCCCGCGGGCCCTTGAAGCCTGGAAAGGGGGCGTAGTCAGCCGGCGGCGGCGGTCTTGCGCTCGGCGGCCTTTTTGATCTGGCGCTTCAGGCGGCGCGCCTCGTCGCTGAGCTTGGCGTCGGACCGGGCCAGCAGATAGGCGTCGATGCCGCCATTGGCCTCGACCGTGCGGATACCGCGCGTGGTCAGGCGCAGGCGCACGCGCGCGCCCAGCGCATCGCTGATCAGGCTGATCGGCTGCAGGTTGGGCAGGAAGCGCCGACGGGTCTTGTTGTTGGAGTGGCTGACGTTGTTACCGGTCAGCACGCCTTTGCCGGAAACCGGGCAGCGACGGGCCATGACATTTTTCCTTGTCGATTCCGCAGGAAGGCGGGCTTTTAGGCCATGCGGGGGGTGCCGTCAAGCGGGCCGGGGCCGGCGTCCCGATCCCGTTCCCGGCCGGCCGGGCGGCGGCTTGACTTCCACCGCGGCCGACGCCTTCATTGCCGGGGGATACCAACCGCCTATCCAGAGGACCAGATGAATCTCTTGGCTCGCCGCCGCTTCCTTGCCTCGGCCGCCGGCGCCGCGTCGGCGCTCTGCCTGACCGCGTGGCCCAGCGCCGGTTTCGCCCAGTACCCGCCCGGAACGGTGATCATCGCCCCGCGCGAGCCGCCGGCGCCGCGCTACGAGGTCATCCCTCCGCCGCCGCGCCATCGCCGCGACATCGCGGTATGGTCGCCCGGCCATTGGCACTGGAACGGCCGGGGCTGGGTGTGGATTTCCGGCCGCTACGTCGACCGCCCCCGGCGCGAGGCGATCTGGGTGCCCGGCCACTGGGAAGCGCGCGGCCCGCAATGGGTCTGGATCCAGCCGCACTGGCAGTGACGCCGTCCCGGCCGCCGGCCTAGTTGTGGTTTCCGAGCGGGTTATTCAGGCTGAGTGAGGCAGCGTGCTGATTGGCGGGCTGCCGGCGAGAGCGCCGTGCGGCCGGTGGTGATTGTACCATCGCAGCCAGCGTGGCAGGTCCTGGT
>JADLEG010000105.1 GCA_020846275.1 Alphaproteobacteria bacterium | reverse complement strand
GCCACGCACCCTTCATGATTTAGCAAGATTTTTGCGTTGTGGTGACGGTTGGCGATGTCTTAACATGCCGGCCTAAGAACCGCTAACCGGGTGCAGCGTCCATGACCAAGTCGAGCGGGGGCGATTCCAAGAACACGCTCTACTGCTCCTTCTGCGGAAAGAGCCAGCACGAGGTCCGCAAGCTCATCGCGGGGCCGACGGTGTTCATCTGCGATGAATGCGTCGAGCTGTGCATGGACATCATCCGCGAGGATCACAAGTCCAGCATCTCGAAGACGCGCGACGGCGTTCCGACGCCGCGCGACATCCGGGTGGTCCTCGACGACTACGTGATCGGCCAGGATCACGCCAAGAAGGTCCTCTCGGTCGCGGTCCACAACCACTACAAGCGGCTCGCGCACGGCGCCAAGCAGAACGACGTCGAACTCTCGAAGTCGAACATCCTGCTGGTCGGGCCGACGGGCTGCGGCAAGACGCTGCTGGCCCAGACGCTCGCCCGCATCCTCGACGTGCCCTTCACGATGGCCGACGCCACCACGCTGACCGAGGCCGGCTATGTCGGCGAGGACGTCGAGAACATCATCCTGAAGCTGCTGCAGTCCGCCGACTACAACGTCGAGCGCGCGCAGCGCGGCATCGTCTATATCGACGAGGTCGACAAGATCAGCCGCAAGTCCGACAACCCGTCGATCACCCGCGACGTGTCGGGCGAGGGCGTGCAGCAGGCGCTGCTGAAGATCATGGAGGGCACCATCGCCTCGGTGCCGCCCCAGGGCGGGCGCAAGCATCCGCAGCAGGAATTCCTGCAGGTCGACACGACCAACATCCTGTTCATCTGCGGCGGCGCCTTCGCGGGGCTGGAGCGAATCATCTCCTCGCGCGGCCGGGGCACCTCGATGGGGTTCGGCGCCGACGTGCGCAGCCCCGAGGATCGCCGCACCGGCGAGGTGTTGCGCGAGGTCGAGCCCGAGGACCTGCTGAAGTTCGGCCTGATCCCCGAGTTCGTCGGCCGCCTGCCGGTGGTGGCGACGCTGGACGACCTTGACGAGGCCGCGCTGGTGGAGATCCTGACCAAGCCGAAGAACGCGCTCGTCAAGCAGTTCCAGCGGCTGTTCGAGATGGAAGACGTCCGACTCGAAATCCACGAGGACGCCATGAAGTCGATCGCCAACAAGGCGATCCAGCGCAAGACCGGCGCGCGCGGCCTCAGGTCGATCATGGAGAGCATCCTGCTCGACCCGATGTACGAGCTGCCCAGCTTGAGCGGCGTCAGCGACGTCGTGGTGAACCGCGAGGTCGTCGAAGGCCGCGCCAAGCCGCTGTATATCTACGCCGACCAGCGCGGCAACGTGACGGCCTAGAAGGGCCGTCGGCCCGCGGGCCCCGAACGGGGCCGGGCGGACCGCTTCAAAACGCCAGAAGGGCAAGGACGCCAAGGCGATGCGCCGCAAGGGGGCTTGATTGCCCCGGCGGGATCGCCATGTTAAGAAATTAGTTAAGAGCCCCATGTACCGTTGAGGACGGGGGCCGGGCTGGACGAAGGGAATTGCGGTCCAGAACGCCCCGTCAGAGCAGAGGTTCCATGCTCCAAGCCACGCCGCGTGCCAATCTTTACCCCGTGCTTCCGTTGCGGGACATCGTCGTCTTCCCGCACATGATCGTGCCGCTGTTCGTCGGCCGCGAGAAGTCCGTGCTCGCGCTCGAGGACGTCATGAAGGACGACAAGCAGATCCTGCTGGCGACCCAGAAGAACGCGGCCCAGGACGATCCGACCACCGACGACATCTATCGCGTCGGCACGATCGGCACCGTGCTGCAGCTGCTGAAGCTGCCGGACGGCACCGTGAAGGTGCTCGTGGAGGGCGGCAAGCGCGCGCGCATCACCGGCTTCACCGAGAACCCGGCCTTCTTCCAGGCCCATGCGGAGCCGATGGAGGAGCGCGCCACCCAGGCCCAGGAGATCGAGGCGCTGGCGCGCGCCGTCGTCACGCAGTTCGAGCAGTACATCAAGCTCAACAAGAAGATCCCGCCCGAGGTGCTGGTCTCGATCAACCAGATCGAGGATTCCAGCAAGCTCGCGGACACGATCGCCTCGCACCTCTCGCTCAAGATCGCCGACAAGCAGCAGATCCTCGAGCTCGACAGCGTCGCCGAGCGGCTGGAGCGCGTCTACGGCTTCATGGAAGCCGAGATCGGCGTGCTGCAGGTGGAAAAGCGCATCCGCAACCGCGTCAAGCGGCAGATGGAGAAGACCCAGCGCGAGTACTACCTGAACGAACAGCTCAAGGCGATCCAGAAGGAGCTGGGCGAGAACGAGGACGGCCGCGACGAGGTGGCCGAGATCGAGGAGCGCATCAACAAGACGCGGCTCAGCAAGGAAGCGCGCGACAAGGCGATGACCGAGGTCAAGAAGCTGCGCACCATGAGCCCGATGTCGGCCGAGGCCACGGTGGTGCGCAACTACCTGGACTGGCTGCTGTCGATTCCGTGGAAGAAGCGGGCGAAGGTCAAGCGCGACATCAAGGCCGCCGAGAAGGTCCTGAACGCCGACCATTTCGGCCTGGAGAAGGTCAAGGAGCGCATCCTCGAGTACCTGGCCGTGCAGCAGCGCATGAAGAAGGTGCGCGGCTCGATCCTGTGCCTGGTCGGCCCGCCCGGCGTCGGCAAGACGTCGCTCGGCAAGTCGGTCGCGCGCGCGACCGGCCGCAGCTTCGTGCGCATGTCGCTGGGCGGCGTGCGCGACGAGGCCGAGATCCGCGGCCACCGGCGCACCTATATCGGCTCGATGCCCGGCAAGGTCATTCAGGGCATGAAGAAGGCCAAGACGTCGAACCCGCTGTTCCTGCTCGACGAGGTCGACAAGCTGGGCGCCGACTGGCGCGGCGATCCGTCCTCGGCCCTGCTCGAGGTGCTGGACCCGGAGCAGAACTCGACGTTCAACGACCACTACCTCGAGGTCGACTACGACCTGTCGGACGTGATGTTCGTGACCACGGCCAACACGCTGCGCATGCCGCAGCCGCTGATGGACCGCATGGAGATCATCCGCATCCCCGGCTACACCGAGGACGAGAAGGTCGAGATCGCCAAGCGCCACCTTCTGCCGAAGCAGGTCAAGGAGCACGGCCTGAAGAAGGAAGAATGGTCGATGTCCGAGGACGCGCTGCGCGAGCTGATCCGCACCTACACGCGGGAAGCCGGCGTGCGCAACCTCGAGCGCGAGATCGCGAACCTCGCGCGCAAGGCGATCAAAGAAATCCTGATGAGCAAGCGGCGGACCAAGGTGGCGATCACCCGCCGCAACCTCGAGAAATACGCCGGCGTGCCGCGCTTCCGCTTCGGCGAGGTCGAGACCACGGACCTGGTGGGCGTCACCACGGGCCTGGCCTGGACCGAGGTCGGCGGCGAGCTTCTGTCGATCGAGTCGGTCACGCTGCCCGGCAAGGGCCGGGTCACCGCCACCGGCAAGCTCGGCGACGTGATGAAGGAGTCGGTGCAGGCGGCGGAGAGCTACGTGAAGAGCCGCTCGATCGCCTTCGGCATCAAGCCGACGATCTTCGACCGGCGCGACATCCACGTCCACGTGCCCGAGGGCGCCACGCCCAAGGACGGGCCGTCGGCCGGCGTCGCCATGGTCACGTCGATCGTGTCGCTGCTGACCGCCATCCCGGTCCGCCGCGACGTGGCGATGACGGGCGAGATCACCTTGCGCGGCCGCGTGCTGCCGATCGGCGGCTTGAAGGAGAAGCTGCTGGCGGCGCTGCGCGGCAACGTGAAGACCGTGCTGATCCCCGTGGACAACGCCAAGGACTTGGCCGACATCCCCGACAACGTCAAGAAGGGGTTGACGATCATCCCGGTCGGCACGGTCGATGAACTGCTGAAGCACGCGCTGGTGCGGCCGCCGACGCCGATCGAGTGGACCGAGGCGGACGCCGAGGAAGCCGCGCTGGCGGCCAAGAAGGCGGAAAAGGATCGCGAGCAGGTCACCACGCACTGACGGGCCGAAATCCGATCGCGGGGCGGGCGCGGGCCGGAAGGTCGGCGCTCGCATGCGATTCTTGTGGAAAAACCCTGGATTCAAGCGGTTTTCGCGGCCTGCGCACATTGACGGCCGCGACGGGGCAGACATAGACTCCGCGCCGCTTTCGCCCGGATTTCCCGCCCGCGATTTTTTCGCCGCCCGCACAAGGAGGTTCCCCCCGTGAACAAGAACGATTTGGTCGCCGCCGTCGCCGATCAGGCCGGATTGTCCAAGGCCGATGCCACCAAGGCCGTCGACGCGATCTTCGATGTTCCGAGCGGCATCCTGTCGGCGGCGCTGAAGAAGGGCGACGAGGTGCGGCTGGTCGGGTTCGGAAATTTCGTCGTGACGAAGCGCGCGGCGTCGGAGGGACGCAACCCGCGCACCGGCGAGAAAATCCAGATCCCGGCGTCGAAGCAGCCCAAGTTCAAGGCGGGGAAGGGTCTGAAGGACTCGGTCAACTAGACGAACGAGTCGTCGGCGCGGCACGTCTTCCTTACCCTCCCATCGCGATAACGAAGGGCCGAGCGGCAGCGAGGCGGGTGAGGGAAGCGCGCGGATCGCTGGCCGTCGTCGCGCGCAGCCCCTATGATGGGCGCGGGCGATTAGCTCAGCGGTAGAGCATCTCGTTTACACCGAGAGGGTCGGCGGTTCGATCCCGTCATCGCCCACCATCGTTCCGCCGGGTCCCGGGACAACCCCAGGCAACACAAGGCAAATCAGCGGGCCGTCGGGGGCCCGTGCTTGACTTGCCCCAGGCGGAGGAGTAGGTGAAGCGGCCCTTGCGCCGGCGGGTCTCGCGTGGCCCGGCACGGCGCGGCGAGTGGGGGCGTAGCTCAGTTGGTTAGAGCGCCGGCCTGTCACGCCGGAGGCCGCGGGTTCAAGTCCCGTCGCTCCCGCCACCCACCCCGCCAGTCGACCGCCTTCCGCCCATCGCCCGCGCGCATGTGACGCAGTCGCTACGGGCCTCGCCGACGGCGTCGCGCCAATGCCACACCCCTTGGTAAGGCCCGGAATCGCCACGGATTCACTTTTCTTCGGCGGGGCCCGGGCCTATAGTCCGGCCGAGGTGAGAGGCGCCATTCCCGCGGCGCAACATGATCCGCCCCAGGTCCCTGGCGACGGGTCAAGGGAACAAGACCGCATGGACGCGATGCTGCGCGAATACCTGCCGATCCTGATCTTCCTCGGGATCGCAATCGCCGTTTCCGGGGCGGCGGTATTGCTGTCCCTGGTGGCGGGGCGCCAGCGGCCCGATCCGGAAAAGCTGTCGGCCTATGAATGCGGCTTTCCGTCCTTCGAGGACGCGCGCGGCCGGTTCGACGTCCGCTTCTACCTAGTGTCGATCCTGTTCATCATCTTCGACCTCGAGGTCGCCTTCCTGTTCCCCTGGTCGATCGTGCTGGGCGATGTCGGTATCTACGGGTTCTGGTCGATGATGCTGTTCCTGGGCGTGCTGACCATCGGCTTCGTCTACGAATGGCGCAAGGGAGCGCTGGAATGGGAGTGATCCGGCCCCAGGACATGGACCGCGGCATGGCACCGCTGCCCCCGGGCGAGGCGCAGGACGCCGCGCTGAAGGGCGTGGTCGACGAGCTGCAGGACAAGGGCTTCGTGATCGCCCAGGTCGACAAGCTGGTGAACTGGGCGCGCACCGGCAGCCTGTGGCCGATGACCTTCGGCCTGGCCTGCTGCGCGGTCGAGATGATCCACGCCTATATGAGCCGCTACGACCTCGACCGCTTCGGCGTGGTGCCGCGCGGCAGCCCGCGCCAGTCCGACGTGATGATCGTCGCCGGCACGCTGACCAACAAGATGGCGCCCGCGCTGCGCAAAGTCTACGACCAGATGGCCGAGCCGCGCTGGGTAATCTCGATGGGCTCGTGCGCCAACGGCGGCGGCTACTACCACTATTCCTACGCGGTCGTGCGGGGCTGCGACCGCGTCGTCCCGGTGGACATCTACGTGCCGGGCTGCCCGCCGACGGCCGAGGCACTGGTCTACGGCATCCTGCAGTTGCAGAAGAAGATCCGCCGCACCGGCAGCATCGCGCGCTGACCAGGGACCGGGACGGAAGCGGCGATGACAGGGACCCTGAATGAACTCGGCGAGCATGTCGCCCACGCGCTGCCGGGCGCCGTGCGCGCGCAGTCGGTCGCCCTCGGCGAATTGACGCTGACGGTCGACCGCGCGCGGATCGTCGAGGCGATGACCTTCCTGCGCGACGATCCGCGATGCCGGTTCAAGCTGGTGATGGACGTGTGCGGCGCCGACTATCCCGAGCGCGCCCAGCGCTTCGAGGTAGTCTACCACCTGCTGAGCCTCGAACATAACCGCCGCCTGCGGGTGAAGGTCGCGACCGACGAGGCGACGCCGGTGCCCTCTGTCGTCGGCGTCTTCAACGCGGCCAACTGGTTCGAGCGCGAGGCCTGGGACCTCTACGGCATCCTGTTCGCCGACCACCCCGACCTGCGCCGCATCCTGACCGACTACGGGTTCGAGGGCCATCCGCTGCGCAAGGACTTCCCGCTGACCGGCTATGTCGAGGTGCGCTACGACGACGAGAAGAAGCGGGTGGTGTACGAGCCGGTGCGCCTGACCCAGGACTTCCGCAGCTTCGATTTCCTCAGCCCCTGGGAAGGCATGACCCGCCAGGTCCTGCCGGGCGACGAAAAGGCGGCGGCGCCGGCCGCGCCGCCAGGCCCAGCCAAGCCCGGAGGGGCCGCCTGATGGCCGAGCAGCAGATCAAGAACCTGACGATGAATTTCGGGCCGCAGCATCCCGCGGCCCACGGCGTGCTGCGCCTGGTGCTCGAGATGGACGGCGAGATCGTCGAGCGCGCCGACCCGCATATCGGCCTGCTCCACCGCGGCACCGAGAAGCTGATCGAATACAAGACCTACCTGCAGGCGATGCCGTATTTCGACCGCCTGGACTACGTCGCGCCGATGAACCAGGAGCACGCCTTCGTGCTCGCGACCGAGAAGCTGCTGGGGCTGACGGTGCCGCCGCGCGGCCAGTACATCCGCGTGCTTTATTGCGAGATCGGCCGGTTGCTCAACCATCTGCTCAACATCACCACCTTCGCGATCGACATCGGCGCGATCACCCCGGCGCTCTGGGGCTTCGAGGAGCGCGAGGTGATGATGGAGTTCTACGAGCGCGCCTCGGGCGCGCGGCTGCACGCCGCCTATTTCCGCACCGGCGGGGTGCACCAGGACCTGCCGGCCGGGCTGATCGACGACATCCACCGCTACTGCGACCGCCTGTTGAAGATGGTCGACGACCTCGAGACCTTGCTGACCGAGAACCGCATCTTCAAGCAGCGCACGGTCGACATCGGCGTGGTCAACGAGGCCGACGCGCTGGACTGGGGCTTCTCCGGGCCGATGCTGCGCGCCTCCGGCGTCGCCTGGGACCTGCGCAAGCAGCAGCCCTACGACTCCTATGCCGATTTCGACTTCGACATCCCGGTGGGCAAGACCGGCGACTGCTACGCGCGCTACCTCTGCCGCATCGAGGAGATGCGCCAGTCCGTGCGCATCATGCGCCAGGCCTGCGAGAAGATGCCGGACGGGCCGGTGATGACCGAGGACCGCAAGGTGTCGCCGCCCAAGCGCGGCGACATGAAGCGCTCGATGGAGGCGCTGATCCATCATTTCAAGCTCTATACCGAAGGCTTCCACGTGCCGGCCGGCGAGACCTACGCGGCGGTCGAGGCGCCGAAGGGCGAGTTCGGCGTCTACCTGGTCGCCAACGGCACCAACAAACCCTATCGCTGCAAGATCCGCGCGCCCGGATTCGCGCATCTCGCGGCGATCGATTTCGTGTCCAAGGGCCACATGCTGGCGGATGCCGTCGCCGTCATCGGCTCGATGGACGTCGTGTTCGGCGAGATCGACCGATGAGCCCAGCCCAAGCCAAGTTCGAATTCACCGCCGCCAACCTGGCCGAGGCGAAGAAGATCATCGCCAAGTACCCGCCCGGGCGGCAGGCCAGCGCGGTGATGCCGCTGCTGACCATCGCGCAGAAGCAGAACGACAACTGGCTGCCCCAGGCCGCGCTGGAATATATCGCCGGGCTGCTCGGCATGGCGCCGATCCGCGTGCACGAGGTCGCCAGCTTCTACACCATGTACAACCTGGCGCCCGCCGGCCGCACCCAGGTGCAGGTCTGCACCACCACGCCGTGCTGGCTGCGCGGCTCGGACGCGGTGGTCCAGGCCTGCGAGAAGGCGCTGGGCATCAAGTGCGGCGAGGTGACCAAGGACGGCAAGTTCGGCCTCAAGGAGGTCGAGTGCCTGGGCGCCTGCGTCAACGCGCCGATGATGCAGATCGGCGACGACTACTACGAGGACCTCGACGCCGCCAGCACGACCAAGGTGATCGAGGCGCTGAAGTCGGGCGCCAAGCCCGCGCCCGGTCCGCAGGGCGGGCGCAAGACCTCGGAGCCGCAGGGCGGGCCTACGACCCTCACCACGCTCAGCTTCGCGGAGAAGCCGTAATGGCGCTCCAGGACAAGGACCGCATCTTCACCAATCTCTACGGCCTGCACGACTTCCGGCTGAAGGGGGCGAGGGCGCGCGGCGACTGGGACGGCACCAAGGCGCTGCTGGAGCGCGGCCGCGACACGATCATCCAGCAGATGAAGGATTCGGGTCTGCGCGGGCGCGGCGGGGCGGGGTTCGGCGCGGGCCTCAAGTGGTCCTTCATGCCGAAGAAGTCCGACGGCCGGCCGCACTACCTGGTGGTCAACGCCGACGAGGGCGAACCCGGCACCTGCAAGGACCGCGACATCATGCGCCACGACCCGCACAAGCTGGTCGAGGGATGCCTGGTCGCCAGCTTCGCAATGGGCGCCAACGCCTGCTACATCTACATCCGCGGCGAGTTCGCGCGCGAGGCCGAGAACCTGCAGGTCGCGATCGACGAGGCCTACGAGGCCGGGCTGATCGGCAAGAACGCCTGCGGCTCGGGCTGGGACTTCGATCTCTACGTCCATCGCGGCGCCGGGGCCTATATCTGCGGCGAGGAGACGGCGCTGCTCGAGAGCCTGGAGGGCAAGAAGGGCCAGCCACGCCTGAAGCCGCCGTTTCCCGCCGGCTCGGGCCTCTACGGCTGTCCGACCACGGTCAACAACGTCGAGACGATCGCGGTCGCGCCGACCATCCTGCGGCGCGGTCCCGCCTGGTTCGCCGGGATCGGCCGGCCCAACAACACCGGCACCAAGGTCTTCTGCATCTCCGGCCACGTGAACAAGCCGTGCAACGTGGAAGAGGAGATGGGCATCCCGCTGAAGGAACTGATCGAGCGCCACGCCGGCGGGGTGCGCGGGGGCTGGGACAACATCTACGCCTGCATCCCCGGCGGCTCGTCCGTGCCGGTGGTCCCCAAGTCGGTTTGCGACACGCTGCTGATGGATTTCGATTCCTGCCGCGCCGTGCGCTCGGGCCTGGGCACCGCCGCCGTCATCGTGATGGACAAGTCGACCGACATCGTGCGCGCGATCGCCAGGCTGTCGAAATTCTACATGCACGAGAGCTGCGGCCAGTGCACGCCCTGCCGCGAGGGCACGGGCTGGATGTGGCGCGTGATGGAGCGCATGGTGCGCGGCGACGCCGAGATCGCCGAGATCGACATGCTGCAGGAAGTGACCACCCAGATCGACGGACACACGATCTGCGCGCTGGGCGACGCGGCGGCCTGGCCGATCCAGGGACTGATCCGCCATTTCCGCCCGGAGATGGAGCAGCGGATCGCCGAGCGGCGCAGCCGCGCGCAGCGCCAGGCGGCGGAATGATGTGCATCGCGGTTTCCCTTACCCTCCCATCGCTGCGCGACGGGCCCCTCCCTCTTCCGAGGGGAGGGCGCGGCGCCCGACCCTCTCCCGTCGGGAGAGGGTGGCGAGCGTCAGCGAGCCGGGTGAGGGAAGCGTGCGGAACGGGAACGATCCATGCCTAAGCTGACGATCGACGGAATCCCGGTCGAGGTCGAGCCGGGCCTGACCGTGCTGCAGGCCTGCGAGCGCGCGGGCATCGAGATTCCGCGCTTCTGCTACCACGAGCGCCTGTCGATCGCCGGCAACTGCCGCATGTGCCTGGTCGAGCAGGAGAAGGCGCCGAAGCCGATCGCGAGCTGCGCCATGCCGGTGATGGAAGGCATGGTGATCAAGACCAACACGCCGATGGTGCAGAAGGCGCGCCGCGGCGTGATGGAGTTCCTGCTCCTCAACCATCCGCTGGACTGCCCGATCTGCGACCAGGGCGGCGAGTGCGACCTGCAGGACCAGGCCATGGCCTATGGCATGGACCACGGGCGCTACGAGGAGAACAAGCGCGCGGTGCGCGACAAGTACATGGGGCCGCTGGTCAAGACCATCATGACCCGCTGCATCCACTGCACGCGCTGCGTGCGCTTCGCGACCGAGGTCGCGGGGGTGGAGGAGCTGGGCGCGCTGGGCCGCGGCGAGCACATGGAGATCACGACCTACCTGGAGAAGGCGCTGGCGTCCGAGGTGTCGGCCAACGTGATCGACCTGTGCCCGGTGGGCGCCTTGACCTCCAAGCCCTACGCCTTCAACGCGCGGCCCTGGGAATTGCGCAAGACCGAGAGCGTCGACGTGATGGACGCGGTGGGCAGCAACGTCCGCGTCGACACGCGCGGGCGGGAGGTGATGCGCGTCCTGCCCCGGCTCAACGAGGACGTCAACGAGGAGTGGATTTCCGACAAGTCGCGCTATGCCTGCGACGGGCTGCGGCGCCAGCGGCTCGACCGGCCCTATCTGCACCGCGACGGAAAGCTGGTGCCCGTCACTTGGCGCGAGGCCCTGGGCGCGGCGGCCGAGCGGCTGAAGGCGGCGCGGCCCGAGCGGATCGCGGCGGTCGCCGGCGACCTGTGCGACGCCGAGTCGATGTTCGCGCTCAAAGGGCTGATGGCCTCGCTCGGCGTGGGCAATCTGGAATGCCGGCAGGACGGCGCGAAGCTGCCCGCGTCGTCGCGCGCGGACTACCTGTTCAACACCACCATCGCCGGAATCGAGCGGGCGGATGCCTGCCTGCTGGTGGGGACCAACCCGCGCTGGGAAGCGGCGCTGGTCAACACGCGGCTGCGCAAGCGCCACCTGATGGGCGGGTTCAAGATCGCGGCGATCGGCCCGGCCTTGAACCTGACCTTCCCCGTCGAGATGCTGGGCGACGGGCCGAAGGCGCTCGTGGAGATCGCCGCCGGCACGCATCCCTTCGCCCAGGTGCTCAAGGATGCCAAGGCGCCGATGCTGATCCTGGGCATGGGCGCGCTCGCCCGTCCGGACGGTGCCGCGATCTACGCCCTGGCGCGCAAGCTCGGCGAGGGCCTGAAGCGCGAGGGCTGGAACGGCTTCAACGTGCTCCATACCGCCGCCGCGCGGGTCGGCGCGATGGACCTGGGCTTCCTGCCTTCGGGCAAGCTCGGCGACATCGGCGCGGTCCTCGACGCAGCGTCGGGCGGCGGGCTCGACGTGGTCTACCTGCTGGGCGCCGACGAGATCGACATGAAGCGGCTCGGCAAGAGCTTCGTGATCTACCAGGGCCATCACGGCGATGCCGGGGCACACCGCGCCGATTTGATCTTGCCGGGTGCCGCCTATACCGAGAAGAACGGCACCTACGTCAACCTCGAGGGACGCGCCCAGCTCGCGATGCTGGCCTCGGCCCCGCCGGGCGAGGCGCGCGAGGACTGGAAGATCGTCCGCGCGCTTTCCGAAGCAGCCGGCAAGACCTTGCCCTACGACACGCTGGGCGCGCTGCGCCAGGCGATGGTGAAGGCACATCCCAGCTTCGCCCATATCGGCGGCGTGGAGCCGGCTTCGCTCGCGGCGTTCAACGGCGCGGCCGGCGCCCCCGGCTCGGGCGCCTTCGCCTATCCGATCGCGAATTTCTACATGACCGATCCGATCAGCCGCGCCTCGACGACGATGGCCGAATGCACCGAGGCGTTCCTCAACGGCAGCGCCCCCCTTGGCGCCGATCGGGGGACTGGCACCCATGGCTAGCTTCTTCAGCACCTACGCGTTGCCGACGATCATCATCGTCGTGCAGATCGCCGTCGTGGTGGGCATCCTTTTGGGCTGCGTCGCCTACCTGACCTTGGCCGAGCGCAAGGTGCTGGCGGCCATGCAGCTCCGCATGGGGCCGAACGTCGTGGGGCCGTTCGGCCTGTTCCAGCCGATCGCCGACGGCCTCAAGCTCCTGACCAAGGAGACGGTGATCCCCTCGGGCGCCAACCGCATCCTGTTCGTCGCCGCGCCGATGCTGACCTTCATCCTGAGCCTGATCGCCTGGGCGGTGATCCCGTTCGGCCAGGGCATGGTGATCGCCGACATCAATGTCGGCATCCTCTATCTGTTCGCGATCTCCTCGCTCGGCGTCTACGGCATCGTCGTGGCGGGCTGGGCCAGCAATTCCAAGTACGCCTTCCTCGGTGCGCTGCGCTCGGCGGCGCAGATGGTGTCCTACGAGGTCTCGATCGGCTTCGTCATCGTGACCGTGCTGCTGTGCGCCGGTTCGATGAACATCTCCAAGATCGTCGAGGCGCAGCGGCATCTGTGGTTCTTCATCCCGCTGTTCCCGATGTTCATCCTGTTCTTCATCTCAGGCCTGGCGGAGACCAACCGCACGCCGTTCGACCTGGTGGAGGGCGAGTCCGAGCTGGTGGCGGGCTACTTCGTCGAATATTCGTCGATGACCTTCGCGCTGTTCTACCTCGGCGAATATGCCAACATGATCCTGATCAGCGCGATGACCGCGATCCTGTTCCTGGGCGGCTGGCTGCCGCCGTTCGACATCGCGCCGCTCAACTGGGTTCCCGGGCCGATCTGGTTCTTCGCCAAGACCTGCTTCGGCCTGTTCTTCTTCCTGTGGGCGCGCGCGACCCTGCCGCGCTACCGCTACGACCAGCTGATGCGGCTCGGCTGGAAGGTGTTCCTGCCGTTGTCGCTGGGCTACGTGGCGCTGGTGGCGGGCGTGCTGGTCTACGGCGGACTGGTCTAGAGGGAGGAAAGCCGATGGCATTGCTCGATCGCGCCGCGCGCAGCTTCCTCCTGGCGGAACTCGCCAAGGGGCTGGGGCTGACCTTCAGCTACATGTTCAAGCCGCGCGTGACGATCAACTACCCGTTCGAGAAGGGGCCCTTGAGCCCGCGCTTCCGCGGCGAGCACGCGCTGCGCCGCTATCCCAACGGCGAGGAGCGCTGCATCGCGTGCAAATTGTGCGAGGCGATCTGCCCGGCCCAGGCCATCACCATCGAGGCCGAGCCGCGCGACGACGGCAGCCGGCGCACCACGCGCTACGACATCGACATGACGAAGTGCATCTACTGCGGCTTCTGCCAGGAAGCGTGCCCGGTGGACGCGATCGTCGAGGGGCCGAACTTCGAGTTCGCCACCGAGACGCGCGAGGAGCTGTTCTACAACAAGGACAAGCTGCTCGCGAACGGCGACCGCTGGGAAGCCGAGATCGCCGCCAACCTCTCGGCCGACGCGCCGTACCGGTGAGCAGCTTCGTGGCACGCAAGATACCCCCCACCCTAACCCTCCCCCGCAAGGGGGGAGGGGACTCGTTTTTTTGTCCCCCCTCCCCTTGCGGGAGGGGGCTAGGGGGAGGGGACTGCTTCGGCCTCATCCTGAGCTTGTCGAAGGATGAGGCCCCGGCCGCGGAGGCAGGCGCATGATCATCCAGGCGCTGGCATTCTATGTCTTTGCCGCCATTGCGGTGGCCTCGGGCGTGATGGTCGTCGCTTCGCGCAACCCCGTGCATTCCGTGCTGTTCCTCATCCTGGCCTTCTTCAACGCGGCGGGCCTGTTCGTGCTGCTGGGCGCCGAGTTCCTGGCGATGACGCTGGTGATCGTCTATGTCGGCGCGGTCGCCGTGCTGTTCCTGTTCGTCGTCATGATGCTCGATATCAATTTCGTGGCGCTGCGCGAGGGCTTCATGCGCTACCTGCCCGTGGGCGCCGCGATCGGGCTCGTGCTGCTAGCCGAGCTTCTGCTGGTGGTCGGAAGCTGGAGCTTCGCGCCCAAGGCCAAGACGATCGCCGATTCGCCGATCAAGGCGCCGGACGAGCTCAGCAATGCGGCGGCGCTGGGCAAGGTGATCTACACCGACCACATCCTGCTGTTCCAGGCCTCGGGCCTGATCCTGCTGGTGGCGATGGTCGGCGCGATCGTGCTGACCCTGCGCGAGCGCGCGGGCGTGCGGCGCCAGCGCGTGGGCGTGCAGATCGCGCGCCGGCGCGAGGAGGTCATCGAGATCCGCAAGATGCCGGCCAGTGGCGCAAACGTGGGCGGGGCAGGGGAGTGAGGCCATGACCATCGGGCTCGGCCACTACCTGACCGTCGCGGCGATCCTGTTCACCACGGGGATCTTCGGCATCTTCCTCAATCGCAAGAACGTCATCATCATCCTGATGTCGGTCGAGCTGATGCTGCTCGCGGTCAACATCAACCTGGTGGCGTTCTCGTCGTTCCTGGGCGACCTGGTCGGCCAGGTTTTCGCGATGTTCGTGCTGACCGTCGCGGCGGCCGAGGCGGCCATCGGGCTTGCCATCCTGGTCGTCTATTTCCGCAACCGCGGGACGATCGAGGTCGACGACATCAACCTGATGAAGGGCTAGGCGGCGGCGATGTTCGTTCTCTGCATCTTCCTGCCGCTGATCGCGGCCTTCGTCGCCGGGCTGTTCGGGCGTCTGATCGGCGACCGCGGCGCGCAATACGTGACCTGCGGCGCGCTGATCCTGTCGGCCCTGATCTCGCCTTTCATCCTCTACGACGTGGCCCTGCTGGGCCATGCGCGCGACGTGCAGCTCGTCACCTGGATCGCGTCCGGCGACCTGGAGCTGTCCTGGGCGCTCAAGCTCGACGCGCTGAGCGCCGTGATGATCTTCGTCGTCTCGGTCGTGTCGGCGCTGGTCCATGTCTATTCGATCGGCTACATGAGCCACGACCCGCACATCCCGCGCTTCATGGCCTATCTCAGCCTGTTCACCTTCGCCATGCTGATGCTGGTGACGGCCGACAATTTCGTGCAGATGTTCTTCGGCTGGGAAGGCGTGGGCCTGTGCTCGTATCTCCTCATCGGGTTCTGGTACCACAAGCCCTCGGCCAACGACGCGGCGATCAAGGCGTTCCTGGTCAACCGCGTCGGCGATTTCGGCTTCGCGCTGGGCATCTTCGGCACGTTCCTGTTGTTCCAGTCGGTCAGCTTCGCCGACGTGTTCCAGGCCGTGCCGGGCAAGGCCGAGGCCCGGCTGCACTTCCTGGCCTGGGACTTCCACGCCATGACGGTGCTGTGCCTGCTGCTGTTCGTCGGCGCTATGGGCAAGTCGGCGCAGCTGGGGCTGCACACATGGCTGCCCGACGCGATGGAAGGCCCGACGCCGGTTTCAGCGCTGATCCATGCCGCGACGATGGTGACGGCCGGCGTGTTCATGGTCTGCCGCCTGTCGCCGATGTTCGAATACGCGCCCCTCGCGCTCAACGTGGTGTGCGTGGTGGGGGCGGCCACGGCGTTCTTCGCGGCCACGGTCGGCCTGTGCCAGAACGACATCAAGCGGGTGATCGCCTATTCCACCTGCAGCCAGCTCGGCTACATGTTCTTCGCCGCCGGCGTGTCGGCCTATGGCGCGGCGATGTTCCACCTCTACACCCACGCCTTCTTCAAGGCGCTGCTGTTCCTGGGCTCGGGCTCGGTGATCCACGCCATGTCGGACGAGCAGGACATGCGCAAGATGGGCGGCATCTGGCGCAAGATCCCCTACACCTACGCGGTGATGTGGATCGGCTCGCTGGCCCTGGCCGGCATCCCGTTCTTCGCCGGCTTCTATTCCAAGGACACGATCCTCGAGGCCGCGTTCGGCGCCCATAGCGGCGTCGGCCTGTTCGCCTATGCGCTGGGCGCCTTCGCCGCCTTCCTGACCGCCTTCTACTCCTGGCGCCTGCTGATCATGACCTTCCACGGCGAGCCGCGCGCCGACCATCACACGATGGAGCATGTGCACGAATCGCCGTGGGTGATGCTGGTGCCGCTGTTCTGCCTGGCCGCCGGCGCGCTGTTCGCGGGCTATGTCGGATACAACGCCTTCGTCGGCGAGGGCAGGGTGGATTTCTGGCAGAAGGCGATCCTGGTGCTGCCGCAGCACGACTCGCTCGAATCCGCGCACCACGTCGCCACCTGGGTCAAGCTGCTGCCGCTGGTGATGGCGGTATCGGGCATCGCGCTGGCCTACGTGTTCTACGCCTACCGCCCCGACCTGCCGGGCATCGTGGCCAGGCGCTTCCACGGCCTCTACCTGTTCCTCTACAACAAGTGGTATTTCGACGAGCTGTACTGGAACGTGCTGGTCGAGCCGGCGCTGCGGCTCGGCCGCGTGCTGTGGAAGGGCGGCGACGGGGCGATCATCGACGGGCTGGGCCCGGACGGCATCGCCGCGCGCACGCAAGGCCTGGCCCGCCGCGCCAGCCTGCTGCAGACCGGCTACGTCTACCACTACGCCTTCGCGATGCTGATCGGCGTCGTGCTGCTGGTGTCGTGGTACCTGCTCACCCGGTCGGGTCTGTAAAGGGGGAGCGGGGGCATGGGCGGTTTCCCGATCCTGACGGTCACCACCTTCCTGCCGCTGGCGGGGGTGGTGTTCATCCTGCTGCAGCGCGGGGACGACGCGACGGTGGCGCGCGTGTCGCGCTGGGCGGCGCTGTGGACCTCGCTCGCCACCTTCCTGCTGTCGCTGTTCATCTGGGCCGGGTTCGATCCGTCGAGCGCCAAGTTCCAGTTCGTCGAGAAGGTGAACTGGCTGCAGGGCTTCAACATCAACTACTACATGGGCGTCGACGGCATCTCGGTGTTCTTCGTGCTGCTGTCGACCCTGCTGACCCCGCTGTGCATCCTGGCGAGCTGGGAAGCGGTGCACGCGCGGGTGCGCGAGTACATGGTCGCCTTCCTGGTGCTCGAAACCCTGATGGTCGGCACGTTCTGCGCGCTGGACCTCGTGCTGTTCTACATCTTCTTCGAGAGCGTGCTGATCCCGATGTTCCTGATCATCGGGGTGTGGGGCGGGCCGCGGCGCGTCTATTCCGCCTTCAAGTTCTTCCTCTACACGCTGCTCGGCTCGGTCCTGATGCTGCTGGCGATCCTCGCGATCTACCGCGAGGTCGGCAACGCCGACATCCCGGCCGCCATGGCGCACGGCTTCTCGAAGGGCATGCAGACCTGGCTGTGGCTTGCCTTCTTCGCCTCCTTCGCGGTCAAGGTGCCGATGTGGCCGGTCCATACCTGGCTGCCCGACGCCCACGTGGAAGCGCCCACGGCGGGCTCGGTGATCCTCGCCGGCGTGCTCTTGAAGATGGGCGGGTACGGGTTCCTCAGGTTCTCGCTGCCGATGTTTCCCGACGCCACGATCTACTTCACGCCGCTGGTCTACACGCTCAGCATCGTCGCGATCATCTACACCTCGCTGGTGGCGCTGGCCCAGGAGGACATGAAGAAGCTGATCGCCTATTCTTCCGTGGCGCATATGGGCTTCGTGACGCTCGGCACCTTCACTCTCACGATGCAGGGCATCCAGGGTGCCATCTTCCAGATGCTCAGCCACGGTGTGGTGTCGGCCGCGCTGTTCCTCGTCGTCGGCGTGGTCTACGACCGCATGCACACCCGCGAGATCGCGCGCTACGGCGGGCTGGTCGAGCGCATGCCGAAATACGCGCTGGTGTTCATGGTCTTCATGCTGGCGTCGGTCGGCCTGCCCGGCACCTCGGGCTTCGTCGGCGAGTTCCTGGTGCTGGTCGGCTCGTTCCAGGCCAACACCTGGGTCTGCTTCCTGGCCGCGACCGGCGTGATATTGGGCGCCGCCTACATGCTGGTGCTCTACCGCCGCGTCATCTTCGGCACGCTCGTGCGCGCCGACCTGAAGTCGATCCTCGACATGAACATGCGCGAGATCGCCGTGTTCGCGCCGCTGATCCTGCTGGTGTTCTGGATGGGCGTGTTCCCCAACAGTTTCCTGAAGCCGACCGAACCGGCGGTGGCCGAGCTGATCCGCAAGTTCAACACCCAGCGCACCGCCGCGATCGTCGAGATGATGCCGGCGGCGGGCGCGACGGAGGCCCGGCCATGATCCCGATCCTGCCCAAGGCCAGCCTGGCCTTGCCCGAGATCATCCTGGCGGTCTCGGCCATGGCCTTGATGATGGTCGGCGCCTTCCGCCGCAACGACGCCACGCGGACCTGCGTCTGGCTCGGCATGGCGGGGCTGCTGCTGGCGTTCCTCGCCCTGGTCGTCGTCACCCCGATGCGCCAGGTCACCTTCCACGGCCAGTTCGTCGCCGACTATTTCGCGATGTTCATGAAGGTGCTGGTGCTGATCGGCTCGGCGCTCACCCTGGTCATGTCGCTCGACTACCTCAAGCGCGAGGGCATGGCGCGGTTCGAGTACCCGGTGCTGATCCTGTTCGCCACCCTCGGCATGCTGATGATGGTGTCGGCCAACGACCTCATCTCGCTCTATATCGGCCTCGAATTGCAGAGCCTGTCGCTCTACGTCGTCGCCGCCTTCAAGCGCGACGAGGTGCGCTCGACCGAGGCGGGGCTCAAGTACTTCGTCCTCGGCGCCCTGTCCTCGGGCATGCTGCTGTACGGCGCCTCGCTGGTCTACGGTTTCGCCGGCACGACCAATTTCGACCTGCTGGCCAAGTCGTTCGCCGGCGGCGCGTCGCCGTCGGTCGGGTTGATCGTCGGCATCGTCTTCGTGCTGGCCGGGCTTTCCTTCAAGGTCTCGGCGGTGCCCTTCCACATGTGGACGCCCGACGTGTACGAGGGCGCGCCCACGCCGGTGACCGCCTTCTTCGCGGTGGCCCCGAAGATCGCCGCGATCGCGCTGTTCACCCGCGCCATGACCGGGCCGTTCGGGCCGCTGCTGGCGCAGTGGCAGCAGATCGTCCAGTTCGTGTCGATCGCCTCGATGCTGCTGGGCGCCTTCGCCGCGATCAGCCAGACCAACATCAAGCGACTGATGGCCTACAGCTCGATCGGCCATGTCGGCTACGCGCTGGTGGGCCTGGCCGCCGGCACGCAGATGGGCATCAGCGGCGTGCTGATCTACATGGCCACCTACCTGCCGATGAACCTCGGCGCCTTCGCCTGCATCCTGGCGATGAAACGCGACGGCAAGATGGTCGAGGAGATTTCCGACCTGGCGGGGCTCGCGCGCACCCAGCCCAAGGTCGCGTACGCGATGGTGATCTTCCTGTTCTCGATGGTGGGATTGCCGCCGCTCGCGGGGTTCTGGGGCAAGGTCTTCGTGTTCCTGGCCGCGATCGACGCCGGGCTGATCCCATTGGCGGTGATCGGCATGCTGGCCAGCGTGGTGGGCGCCTACTACTACATCCGCGTCATCAAGGTCATGCTGTTCGACGAGCCGGCCAAGCCGTTCGACCGGCCCTCGCCCGAGGTCGCGGCGGTGATGGGCCTCAGCGCCGTCGTGACGCTGTTCTTCTTCATCGCGTGCTGGCCGATCTTCGCCGCCGCCCAGGCCGCCGCCAAGGCGCTGCAGATCGGTTGAGCGCATGACTGGGCGCGCATGACTGGGCGCGCATGACTGGGCGCGTATGACCGGGCGCGCGCCCGTCCTGCCGCCCGCCTATCGCCTCGTCGCGCTGGACCGCGTCGGCAGCACCAACGATGAGGCGCGCCGCCTCGCCGGCGAGGGGGCCGAGGACGGCACGCTGGTCTGGGCGCTGGAGCAATCGGCCGGTCGCGGGCGCCAGGGGCGCAGCTGGGCGTCGCCGCCGGGCAATCTCTACTGCTCGCTGGTCCTCCGGCCCGACGTGCCGCTCGCGCGCGCGGCCGAATTGTCCTTCGTCGCGGCGCTGGGGGTGGGCGGTGCCATCGGCGCGCTGGTGCCGCCGCAGGTCGAGATGCGCTACAAATGGCCGAACGACGTGCTGTTGAACGACCGCAAGGTGGCGGGGATCCTGTTGGAATCGAGTGCCAGGCCTGACCAGGCCGTCGACTTCGTCGTGCTGGGCGTCGGCGTCAACGTGCTGAGCCAGCCGGCCGCGGCGCGCTTTCCCGCGACCTCGCTCAAGGCCGAGGGCGCCGGGCCGGACGTCGATGCGGCTGCGGTGCTGGAGTCCTTCTCGCGCCACTTCCTCGCCTGGGTCGACCGTTGGCTCGACGAGGGGTTCGAGCCGGTCCGCGCGGCGTGGGAGGCGCGCGCCTGGCGCCTGGGCGAGCGGCTGGAATTCGCCGCGGGCGAGGGCGGCGGCGATGCCGCGCTCGCCGGGCGCTTCGAGGGGCTGGCCCCGGACGGGTCGCTGCTCCTCGCCATGGACGACGGCACAAGCCGCCGCTTCGCCGCCGGCGACGTCGGCGCGGCGCGGGCGGGCTAGGGAGCGCGCGGGCGATGCTGCTGGCCATCAACGCCAACAACACCAACACCTCGTTCTGCGTGTTCGACGGCGACGAAGTGCGCGGCACCTGGCGCACCCGCACCGAGGCGCGCCGCACCGCCGACGAGTTCGCGGCCTGGCTGTCGCAGCTCATGGCCCTGTCCGGCCTCAAGCTCGGCGACGTCGATGCCGTGATCATCGCCATCGTCGTGCCAGAGATGATGTTCAACCTGAAGACGCTCTGTCGCCGGTATTTCCGCTGCGAGCCGATGGTGATCGGCGAGCCGGGCGTCGAGCTGGGCGTCAAGGTGCTGATCGACAAGCCCGAGGAGGCCGGCGCCGACCGCCTGGTCAACACGGTCGAGGCGCACGCCACCTATGGCGGGCCGCTGATCGTCGTGGACTACGGCACCGCCACCAACTTCGACATCGTCGACGCCGAGGGCAACTTCGTCGGCGGCATCATCGCCACCGGCATCAACCTGTCGCTGAAGGCCTTGTACGAGGCCGCGGCCAAGCTGCCGCACATCGCCGTGCGCAAGCCCCCGCGCGTGATCGGCAAGGGCACGGTGTCGGCCATGGAATCCGGCATCTTCTGGGGCTATATCGGCCTGGTCGAGGGGCTGATCCAGCGCATCGAGAAGGAATTCGGCGCGAAGATGAAGGTGATCGCGACCGGCGGGCTTGCGCCCCTGTTCGAGGGCGCGATCCATTTCGACGCGGTCGACGTCGACCTGACCGTGCGCGGATTGCTGCGCATCTACCGCCGAAACCGCAAGCCATGACCGCGGCGACCGCGGCCGGCCCGGCCGACCTCGCGGACGCGGGCGCGCTCTACTTCCTCGCCCTCGGCGGGTCGGGCGAGATCGGCATGAACCTCAACCTCTACGGCCATGCCGGCAAGTGGCTGATGATCGACCTCGGCATCACGTTTGCCGACGACAGCCAGCCCGCGCTCGACGTCATCATGCCCGACCCCGCCTTCATCGAGGCCGAGCGCGACAAGCTGGTCGGGCTGGTGCTGACCCACGCGCACGAGGACCACCTGGGCGCGGTGCCCTACCTGTGGGAGCGGCTGCGCTGCCCGGTCTACGCCACGCCCTTCGCCGCCGCCGTGCTGCGCCGCAAGCTGAAGGAGAACGGCGGGGCGGAGGTGCCGATCACCGAGGTGCCGCTGTCCGCGCGCTTCACGCTCGGGCCGTTCGACCTCGAGCTGATCACGCTGACGCATTCGATCCCCGAGCCGAACGCGGTGGCGATCCGCACCCGCGCCGGCACGGTGCTGCACACCGGCGACTGGAAGCTCGACGACACGCCGCTGGTGGGCGACGTCACCGACGAGACGGCGCTGCGCGCGCTGGGCGAGGAGGGCGTGCTGGCGATGGTCTGCGACTCGACCAACGCGATGCGCGAGGGGACCTCCGGGTCGGAGGGCGAGGTGCGCGAAAGCCTGGGCGAGCTGGTGGGGCGGTTCAAGAACCGCGTCGCCGTCGCCAGCTTCGCGTCCAACGTGGCGCGGCTGGAGACGATGGCGGCCGTCGCCGAGAAGCACGACCGGCACTGCGCGCTGATCGGCCGCTCGCTGTGGCGCATGCAGGACGCCGCGCGCGCCACCGGCTACCTCGCCGGCACGCCGCCCTTCGTCAGCGAGCACGACGCCGGCTACTTGCCCCGAGACAAGGTGCTGCTGGTCTGCACCGGCAGCCAGGGCGAGCAGCGCGCGGCGCTCTCGCGCATCGTCGCGGATTCCCATCCGCACATCGTGCTCGAGCGCGGCGACGCGGTGATCTTCTCCTCGCGCATCATCCCGGGCAACGAGCGCACGATCCACCAGCTCCAGAACCGGCTGATCGCCAAGGGGATCGAGGTGATCACCGAGCGCGACCACTTCGTCCACGTCTCCGGCCATCCCGCGCGCGACGAGCTGACGCGCATGTACCAGTGGGTGCGGCCGCGCATCGCCGTGCCGGTGCATGGCGAGGCGCGCCACATCGCCGCCCATGCCGCGCTGGCGCGGGACTGCCAGGTCCAGCAGGCGATCGAGCAGCAGAACGGCCAGATCGTCCGCCTGGCGCCCGGTCCGGCCGAGGTGGTGGGCACCGTCGCGCACGGCCGGCTGGCGCTCGACGGCACGGTGTTGCGCCCGATCGACAGCCCGGTTTTGCGGGATCGCCACCGCCTCATGTATAACGGCTCGGCCACGGCCACGGTGGTCGTGGACGACAAGGGCCGGCTGGCGGCGCCGCCGCGCATCTCGGCGCGCGGCCTGGTCGACGCGGAAAGCGAGCAGGCGGCGCTGGACGAGATCGCCGATGCCGTGCGCGCGGCGATCGAAGCGCTGCCCCGGTCGGACCGCGGCGACGACGACGCGGTCGCCGAGGCGGCGAGGCGCGCGGTCCGGCGCACGATGCAGGCGCTGCGCGGCCACAAGCCCGTGACCGACGTCCACGTGGTGAGGGTGTGAGGCAAACGCGATGATCGGCCGGCTCAATCACGTCGCGATCGTGGTGTCCGACCTGGCCAGGGCGGCGGCGCTCTACCGCGACACGCTCGGCGCCAGGGTGTCGGCGCCCGTGCCGATGCCCGCGCACGGCGTCACCACCGTGTTCATCGAACTGCCGAACACCAAGATCGAACTGCTGCATCCCCTCGGCGACAAGTCGCCGGTCCAGGCCTTCCTCGACCGCAACCCGTCCGGCGGGATGCACCATGTCTGCTACGAGGTCGACGACATCCTGGCCGCCCGCGACAGGCTGAAGGCCGCCGGCATGCGCGTGCTGGGCGACGGCGAGCCCAAGATCGGCGCCCATGGCAAGCCGGTGCTGTTCCTGCACCCCAAGGACATGTGCGGCACGCTGGTCGAGATCGAGCAGGCCTGATCGCGATGGGCATCTACACCGGCATCATGGTCTACGTCGTCACCTGGTGGGTGGTGATCTTCGCCGTGCTGCCCTGGGGCAACCGTCCCCCCGCGGTGGTCGAGCCGGGCCATGCCGACGGCGCCCCGGAAAAGCCGCGCCTGGTCGCGAAGTTCATCGTCACCACGGCGATCTCGGCGGTGATCTGGATCTTGATCGACCAGGGAGTCCGCCACGGCCTGGTATCGTTCCGGGACTAGACGGGCCGGCCGTTGCCCCACTTTCGTCATGCCCGGGCTTGTCGCACGGCTGTCCGGTTTAGGATGCGCCGGAGGGCACGGAAGCGAACACCGAGCTGGCGCGGGATGAAGGCATGGGATGCCGGGACACGAAGTTCGAGTCCCCCCTCCCGCAAGGGCAGGGGGGACAAGAGAGAGGCACGCACGCGACAGGCGTCAACCGGACAGCCGTGGGCTTGTCCCGGCGATCCACGTCGGCCACAGTGCCGACAGCATGGCCGGCGGTTGGCGGCGGCCCGGCCATGACGAGTTTTGTGATTGGGCAGGTGGTGCGGAGGAGCTAGAGCGAACTATGTCCGGCTACTGCAAGATCGCCCCCGGCCACGAATTCCACGGGCCCTACCACGACACCGAGTACGGCTTTCCGTCGCAGGACGAGCGCGTGCTGCACGAGCGCCTGGCGCTGGAGATCATGCAGGCCGGGCTGAGCTGGCTGATCGTGCTGAAGAAACGCCGCGGCATGAACGCCGCGTTTCATGACTTCGACGTCGACAGGGTCGCCGCTTACGGCGCGCGCGACATCGCGCGGCTGCTCAAGGACGAGAACATCATCCGCAACCGGCTGAAGGTCGAGTCGATCATCGACAACGCGCGGCGCATCCAGGCGCTGCGCGAAAGCCACGGCGGCTTCGCGGCATGGCTCGACGTCCATCACCCGCAAGGCAAGGACGCCTGGGTCAAGCTGTTCAAGAAGACCTTCCGCTTCACCGGCGGCGAGGTGGTGGGGGAGTTCCTGATGAGCCTCGGCTATCTGCCGGGTGCTCATCACGACGCCTGCCCGGTCTACCGCCGAATCGAGCGCCTCGGGCCGCCCTGGGCCCGATCTAAAAAGGCGAAATCACGGATAAATCGCTCGCGAGAATCGGCTAAGGGTTAATACTGATCACGCCAATAGCGTCAGGCGCACTGCTTGATCTTGCGCAATTCTGATAAAAAAAGTGGCAAGCCGTTCAACGCGCTTGCCACCCCTGCGTCCTAGGCTGATAGTTTGCACACGGAAGAGGCTTGTCTCCGCTTCTTCCTTCGCCTGGTGGCGATTTCCTCCCTAAACTCGGGCCGCGTCGGACCGCCGGCGCGGCCTTCTTATGCGGCGCAAAGACTATAGTCGATGGACTTTCCGAAGTCATCGAATTTCCACGGTTCCTTCCATTAAATCGCGCGCTACAGCAGTCCAAACTTGACCAGAAACAAGGCAGCGATTGCGTAGACCGCCGGATGCACATCGTTAAGACGGCCGGCGAGAATCTTGCACCCGGCATAGGTGATGAAACCGAAGGCGATCCCGTGCGCGATGGAGAAGGTAAGTGGCATGGCGAGCGCGCATACAACCGCTGGGGCGTATTCCGTCACGTCCTCCCAATCCACCTCGGTCAGCCCGCGCGCCATCAGGCAGGCGACGAACAGCAGGGCCGGGGCTGTCGCGTAGGACGGAATGCTGAGCGCCAGGGGCGCGAAGAACAGGGCCAGCAGGAACAGCACCCCGACGACCACGGCGGTCAGCCCGGTGCGGCCGCCCGCCTTGATGCCCGACGCGCTCTCGATATAGCTGGTGACCGTGGAGGTGCCGAGCGCCGCACCCACCATGGCCGAGGTGCTGTCGGCCAGCAGCACGCGGTTCAGCCGCGGCACGCGGCCGTCCTTGTCCATCATGCCGCCGCGATAGGCGACCCCGATCAGCGTGCCGGCATTGTCGAAGAAGTCGACGAACAGGAACGCGAAGACGATCCCGACCAGCCCGATCTCCAGCGCCCCCCTTATGTCCATCTGAAACAGGGTGGGCATCAGGCTGGGCGGCGCGCTGGCGATGGTCTTGGGGAAGGGCGAATAGCCCAGCGCCATGCCGGCCACGCTGACCGCCAGGATCGCGATGATGATCCCGCCGGTGACCTCGCGGCGGTCGAGCGCGATCATCAGCAGGAACCCGACCGTGGCCAGGATCACCGTCGGCTGGGTGATCTTGCCGAGCGTCACCAGGGTCGCCTGGTGCGCCACCACTACGCCGGCGTTCTCCAGCGCGATGATGCCGAGGAACAGGCCAATGCCGGCCGAGATCGCCATCTTCAGCGAGCGCGGGATGGCGTTGATGATGTATTCGCGCAGCGACGTGATGCTGAGTAGGAAGAACAGGATGCCCGACAGGAACACCGCGCCCAGCGCCACCTGCCACGTGTATTTCATGCCCAGCACGACGCCGTAGGTGAAATAAGCGTTGAGCCCCATGCCCGGCGCCAGCGCGATCGGGTAGTTGGCGTAGAGCCCCATCAGCAGCGTGCCGTAGGCCGCGCCAATGCAGGTGGCGGCGAAGACCGCGCCCTCGTCCATCCCCGTGGCCTTCAGGATCGAGGGGTTCACGAAGATGATGTAGGCCATGGTCAGGAAGGTGGTGATCCCGGCCAGCATTTCGGTGCGGACGGTCGTCCGGTTCTCGGACAACCGAAACAATGTCTCGAGCATTCGCGCTGGCCCCCCGCCCTTGGCAATCCCCGGCTCTACGCCTGGCCGGCACCCCCGTACCGGCCATCCCCGCACCCTGTTTAGGGCTTCTTAAGCCTGTCTGGCTAGGCTTGGCGGACGCAAAACCTGGGAATAACCCGATGCACGAGTTTACCCTGCGTCCAGGCCCGGCAAGCTGGCGGGGGCGCGGCAGCCCGCGCTTCATCCTGGCGGGCGACGAGGGCGGCCCGGTCTGGCCGGTCCTGGGGCTGGCCGTGGTGGCCCTGGCGGCGGCGGCCGGGCTGGCCGTATGGATGCTGACCACCTGGCCCGCGGCCTGAGGCCACGGACAAGCCGCCGGCGGGAGCGCCGGTTGGGCCCTGGAGCGGGCCAAGGGCGCGCCCTGCGGCCCTGGGCGGCCCTGGCGCTGGGCCTGGCGGCGCTGCCGGTCCTGGCGCAGGACGTCGCCCGCCGGCAGGTCAAGGCCAGCTGGGCGACCTGCCGCACCCTGGTCGAGCATGTACCGGCGCCTGATGTAAAATACCGCCCGGGAACCGACCAGGCCGGCCGCAAGGTCGCCCCGGCGGACCTCAAGCCCCGGCCGAACATCAAGATCCCCGAGACCATCACCATCCCGATCACGGTCGACCTGTGCCAGCGCTACAGCTCCACCGAGAACGTCAAGCTGTGCCACACGCCCTTCGCCCGGGACGGCGTCACCGCGCGGCCGTTCGACACCCGCACCCCGCCGCCGCCCGGCGGGAAGCAGCCCTACGACGTCGAGGGGCCCCGCCAGCGCTACGACGCCCCGGCCTATATCGGCACGATCACGGTCAAGGGCGACGGGCGGCGCGTCTACCTGGACGGCGAGCCGCTGACCGACACCGACTCCGCCCTGCTGCGCGAGGCCTGCCTGCGCGAATACAAGCGCATGCGCTGACCGCCGGGCCTTGAGCCCGTCGGCGCATTGGTGCCGGCACGCCGCTGCGGCTAGACTCCGCGACCATGCCCGTCGTCGCCCGCCTGCGGGCCCGGTTGTTCCAGCCTGGGCCGGTCGCCTTCGCATCGCTGTTCGGCCTGGAGACCATGGCGCGCGCCGTGATTTCGGTGATCGTGCCGGTCGAGGCGCTGCGCGTGCTGGGCGATGCGCGCGACGTCAGCGCCGCCTTCGCGGCGACGACCTGCGCGGTCCTGGTGATCAGCCAGGCGGTGCCGCTGCTGATCCGCGGCATCGGCCCGGGCTGGACCTATGTGATCGCGGCGCTGATGGGCATGCTGATGCCGCTCTGCCTGGCCGCGTCGAGCGCGGTGGGCGTGTCGGCCGTGATCCTGCTGCGCGGCCTCAGCCTGTCCCTCGCCGGCAATGCGCTGCAGATCCTGATCATGTCGCATATCGAGCGCCGCGACCTGGCGAAGATGGAGCCGCTGCGCGTGGTGGCCGCGGCCGGAAGCTGGTCGATCCTGCCGACCGTGGGCATCGTGCTGTTCACGCAGGTGTCGCCCTGGGCAGCCTATGGCCTGACCATCCTCGCCAGCCTGGTCTTGCTGCTGCACCTGGCGCTGCTGCGGCCGAGCGTGCCGGCGGCGCGCTGGGCGACCTCGGGCCGTGCCGCCTTCGCACCGTTCAGGACCTTGAAGCGCTTTCTCGCCCAGCCCCGGCTGCGCCTGGCCTATGTCTTGAACCTGGGGCGCGAGAACTGGTGGTCGATGTTCTTCGTCTACGTGCCGATCTACGCCGTCGCGTCGGGGCTGGGCGCGACCGAGGGCGGCTACATGCTGTCAGCGGGCTCGGCGCTGCTGTTCGTCGTGCCGATGTTCGGCCGGCTGGCCCGGCGGATCGGCATGCGCCGGGTCATCATCGTGGGCTTTGCGCTGGGGGGCGCCACCGTGCTGGCCGCGGCAGCGCTGGTGAGCTGGCCGTTGGCGTTTGTCGCGCTGATCCTGGCTTCCGCGGTGGCGGCCGTGGCGCTCGACTCGGTGTGCATGGTGACCTTCCAGCGCGCGGTCCGGGCGCGCGAGCGGCCCGAGATGACGACCGTCTTCATCACCTATCGCGATGTGGGGGCGCTGGTATCGACCAGCGTCTTCAGCCTGCTCCTGACCTTCTTGGGCCTGTGGTCGGTGTTCGCCGCGACGGGGCTTTGGATGGTCTACTGCGCCTGGCTGGCGCGTTTCGTGCCCAGGGGCATGTGAGCATGGCGGGCTCGCTCGTGCTGCTGGGGCTGGTGACGCTGCAGCGCCTCGCCGAGCTGGCGCTGTCGCGGCGCAATGCCGCGGCGCTCCGCGCCGCCGGCGGCATCGAGGTGGGGCAGGGGCACTACCGGCCGCTGATCGGCTTGCACGTCGCTTGGATCGCCGGCTTGTGGCTGCTGGCTTGGGACCGCCCGGTCGCGCCCGGCTGGCTTGGCGCCTATCTGCTGCTGCAGGTCGCGCGCTACTGGGTCATCGCGACGCTGGGCCGGCGCTGGACGACGCGGGTGATCGTGCTGCCGGGCGCGCCGCTGGTGCGGCAGGGGCCGTATCGCTGGGTACGCCACCCGAACTACCTGGTGCTGGCGGCCGAGGTGGCGCTGCTGCCGCTGGTGTTCGGGCTGTGGGCCTACGCGCTGGTCTTCTCGGCGCTGAACGCCGCGATCCTGGCCGTGCGCATCCACGCCGAGAACCGCGCCCTGGCGGACGCGGCGCCCGACGAAGGGGGCTAGGCTTTTCGCCCTAGCTTTTACGTCCTCGGCCGCGCGGCTTGCCGGCGGTGCGGCCCAGGCCGATCTTCTTGGCGAAGGCCGAGCGCTGGGCGGCGTAGTTCGGGGCCACCATCGGATAGTCGGCCGGCAGGCCCCACTTGGTGCGGTATTCGTCCGGCGTCAGCCCGTAGGTCGTGCGCAGGTGGCGCTTCAGCATCTTCAGCTTCTTGCCGTCTTCCAGGCAGATGATGTAGTCCGGCGCGATCGATTTCTTCAGCGGCACGGCCGGTTTCTGCGGCTCGGACTTGCTGTCCCCGCCGCCTGTATTGATCCCGGTCAGCGCGCCATAGACAGTATTGATCACGTCGGGGATTTGGGCGGAGGGAAGCATATTGTTGCCCAGATAAGAGGCCACCACCTCGGCCGTCATCCGCAAGATTTCACTCTGGGAAGATTTCGTGTCGTTCTGGTCGGTCATATCAAGTATTCCCCGGTACCTATGGTGCGCGCGGCACACTTCGCACAATCCGTAACTGATGTCAATTTGACCCCCAAGGAACTGGTGTGCCTATTTTGTATCCTATTAACCTGAAAGTCGAATTGCGCTCAATTTGATATGAAATAATTCGTCAAGACAGTCTCCGGCGAATTCCCTGGTTGTATTGGAGTTCTTGGGGCGAGCGCTTCTGTTGCACGGGGGAATGGATGCAGCGCGGTGCAATCCGACTGCCCGATCAAGCGCCTGAAGGGCCGGTAGTTCCACCCGGCCCCCGCGACATCTGGTGGTGGTTTCGCGTTGATTCGCGATATGTTGTACAGCTATTATCACCGCCCTGTCGCAATAGCCAAGGAGACCGACCGCAAATGGTCGGCCATGCCGGATGACCGCCGATACCATCGCCATCGCCGCGGATCATGCCGGGTATGCGTTGAAGCAAGCGTTGAAGGAAGAGCTCGCGCGGACGGGCCGGGACGTGCTCGACCTCGGCACCGACGGCCCGCAATCGGTCGACTATCCCGACTTCGCGAACAGGCTCGCCGACGCGCTGCAGTCCGGCCGCGCGCGACGCGGCGTATTGGTCTGCGGCACGGGCATCGGCATCGCGATCGCCGCCAACCGCCATCGCCACGTGCGCGCCGCCGTTTGCCACGACGTATCCTCCGCGCGGCTGGCGCGCCAGCACAACGACGCCAACGTGCTGGCGCTGGGCGCAAGGCTGATCGGCGACGAGACCGCCCGGGACTGCCTGCGCGTGTTCCTGGAGACCGCCTTCGACGGCGGCGAGCGCCACAGCCGGCGCGTCGCCAAGATGGGATGAGGAGTGTGCCCGCGATGACTGCCGCCGCCACGAAGCGCGCCGCGCCCGGCGAGACCGCCTTCTTCGGCCGCTCGCTCGCCGAGGCCGATCCCGCGATCCAGAAGTCGATCCGCGACGAGCTGAAGCGCCAGCAGGACGGCATCGAGCTGATCGCATCCGAGAACATCGTCTCGCGCGCCGTGCTCGAGGCCCAGGGCTCGGTCATGACCAACAAGTACGCCGAGGGCCTGCCCGGCAAGCGCTACTACGGCGGCTGCGAGCATGTCGACGTCGCCGAGAACCTGGCGATCGAGCGGGCCTGCAAGTTGTTCGACTGCGGCTTCGCCAACGTGCAGCCCCATTCCGGCGCGCAGGCGAACGAGGCCGTGTTCATGGCGCTGCTCAACCCGGGCGATCCGATCATGGGCCTGTCGCTGGCCGCCGGCGGGCACCTGACCCACGGCGCCGCGCCCAACATCTCGGGCAAATGGTTCAAGGCCACGCAGTACGGCGTGCGGCGCGATACGCACCTGATCGACTTCGACGAGGTGGAGAAGCTGGCGAAGGAGCACGAGCCGAAGCTGATCATCGCCGGCGGCTCGGCCTATCCGCGGGTGATCGACTTCGCGCGCTTTCGCCAGATCGCCGACAAGGTCGGCGCCTACCTGATGGTCGACATGGCGCATTTCGCCGGGCTGGTGGCGGGCGGCGCGCATCCGAGCCCCATCCCGCACGCCCATGTCGTCACCACGACCACGCACAAGACGCTGCGCGGCCCGCGCGGCGGCATGATCCTCACGCGCGACGCCGAGCTTGGCAAGAAGATCAACTCGGCCGTGTTCCCCGGCCTGCAGGGCGGGCCGTTGATGCACGTCATCGCCGCCAAGGCCGTCGCCTTCGCCGAGGCGCTGGACCCGTCGTTCAAGGCCTATGCCCGCCAGGTGGTGGAGAACGCCCGCGCGCTGGCCGACACGCTGAAGCGCCGCGGCCTCGACATCGTCTCGGGCGGCACCGACACGCATCTGATGCTGGTCGACCTGCGGCCCAAGAAGCTGACGGGCAAGGCGGCCGAGGAAAGCCTGGGCCGCGCGCACCTCACCTGCAACAAGAACGGCGTGCCGTTCGATCCGGAAAAGCCGACGGTGACCTCGGGCATCCGGCTGGGCACGCCGGCCGGCACGACGCGCGGCATGGGCGCGGCCGAGTTCAAGCAGGTGGGCGAGCTGATCGGCGACGTGCTGGACGGGCTCGCCGCCAACCCGAACGACAATGCGCGCGCCGAGGCCAAGGCGCGCGACGCGGTATTCGATCTGTGCCGGCGTTATCCGATCTATCCGGGGGCGTGAACGCCAAGGGCAAGAGAGACGGCAAGAGAGACGGCAAGGGGGGACAGGGATGCGTTGTCCATTTTGCGGACACGACGATACGCAGGTGAAGGACTCGCGGCCGACCGAGGACAATTCGGCGATCCGCCGCCGGCGGTTCTGCCCGAACTGCGGGGCGCGCTTCACGACCTTCGAGCGCATCCAGCTGCGCGAATTGACCGTTGTGAAGAAGGACGGCCAGCGCGAGCCGTTCGACCGCGAGAAGCTGGCGCGATCGATGTTCACCGCGCTGCGCAAGCGCCCGGTGGACAACGAGCGCATCGAGCGCGTGGTCAACGGCATCGTGCGAAGGCTGGAAAGCTCGGGCGAGAGCGAGATCCCGGCGACCGCGATCGGCGAGCTGGTGATGGAGGCCTTGAAGAACCTCGACCAGGTGGCCTATGTCCGCTTCGCCTCGGTCTACCGCAACTTCCGCGACGCCGCCGACTTCGAGGATTTCGTCGGCAAGCTGGGCGACACGAAGGACTAGGAAGCGGTCAGCCGTCCGCTTTCAGCCGGCTGATCGCTGATCGCTGATCGCCCTCCCTCAGGGAGGGGGCAAGGGGAGGGGCCTCGCGTCTCGCCGGCCGCATTCCGCCGGCCGGTGCAACAAGACAACCACCAAGGCACCAAGACACCAAGGCAAGGACGATCGGTCGACACCCTGGCCACGACGTCGGCACGGACTTGATGCGCGGCCAAGGGCCGCGCGAGGGATTCACTCTTCTCCCTCGTGGTGCCCATGGTGAGGTCGCGGTGTCGTTCTCTCCTCTTGGTGTCTTGGTGACTTGGTGGTTTCCGGTGGGAAGGTATGGCGGCGCACGGCGATGACGCGCTAGCGGGGGGCAGGGGCTACCACCCCAGGTGGAACAGCACCAAGGCGAGGAAACAGACCAGGACGATCCCCAGCGCGGTCTTGAGCAGGCCGGGCACCGCGCGCCCCGGTTCGTCGCGGGCCCGCGCCCGGTCCTCCGCCAGCGACAGCCACAGCAGCGCCGCGAACGCGCCCAGGCCCACGAGCGCGCGGACTGCCTCGTCGCCCCAGCCCGCATGGGCCTCGGCCCAGTCGTAGAGCTGGGGCGGATCGCCGATCAGCACGCTGCCCAGCACGGCGAGCGGCAGGATCTGGAGCGGGCGGTGAAGCGCGTTCATCGCCGGCAACCTAGCACGGCCACCAACCGCGGCCCCCAACCACGGCCAAGACGCCTGTTGCCTTCGCGCCCCGGCCGAACCACCATATCGGCCCAGGGTATGAACGAGAGGAGAGGACGATGTCGCTGAGAATAAATTCTGAAGCGCCCAATTTCACCGCCGAGACGACCCAGGGCAAGATCGACTTCCACAACTGGATCGGCGACGGCTGGGCGATCCTGTTCTCGCATCCCAAGGACTTCACGCCGGTCTGCACGACCGAGCTCGGCTACATGGCGGGGCTGAAGCCCGAGTTCGACAAGCGCAACACCAAGATCATCGGCCTCAGCGTCGACCCGGTGGACAACCACAAGAAGTGGGAGAAGGACATCGAGGAGACCCAGGGCCACAAGGTCACCTACCCGATGATCGGCGACCCGCAGCTCAAGGTCGCGATGGCCTACGACATGCTGCCGGAGGGCGCCGGCACGAGCTCGGAGGGCCGCACCGCCGCCGACAACGCGACGGTGCGCTCGGTCTTCGTCATCGGCCCGGACAAGAAGGTCAAGGCGATGCTGACCTACCCGATGTCCACCGGCCGCAACTTCGACGAGGTGCTGCGCCTGCTCGACTCGTGCCAGCTCACGGCGAAGCACACGGTGGCAACGCCGGTGAACTGGAAGCCCGGCCAGGACGTCATCATCCCGCCCTCGGTCAGCGACGACGCCGCCAAGGCCAAGTTCCCCCAGGGCTGGAAGACGGTGAAGCCCTACCTGCGCGTGGTGAAGCAGCCGAAGTAGGGGGCGCGCGCCTTGAGCCTTCTCCCGTCGCGCAAGCGATGGGAGAAGGTGGCGCGCTTCCGGCGCGCCAGATGAGGGCCGCGGGCAGCGCAGCGTTCCGATCGGTTCTGCCTTCGCGTCTTCGTGCCTTCGTGGTCAAGTTCTAGATCAACCACCAAGACACAAAGACACAAAGGAAGAATGGCGCTACCGCAATACGGCTTTCTGATCTCTGTAATCTGAACCCCTCGCCCCCGGAACGGGGGAAAGGGTTGCGCAGGCTTAGGGGCGAAGCCGCGATCAGTAACATCCGGAATTGAACACGAAAACACGAAGTCACGTGGGTTTGGAGCGGCTAGCAGCTAAGCAAGTTCATCTGGGCCAAGCTGTAAGGGCTCGCTTCAGTAGCTCTTCTCCTCGCTCTCGAATTGCAGTCTCGTCCCATACCTCCTTCTTAATGAGGTGTTGATTGAGGGGGAGGAGCGAGTGTTTCATCATCGCTGGCTTCTTTTGCTCCCAGGGCAGGTTTGACTGAGCCGTATTCAGCCCGGTGCTCAAGATAGTCAGGTTGCCTAGTGTTTGAACCGCTGCTTCTCGCTTCCGTGTCGCGACCGCGCGTAAGTCAGTTTCCTTTGCCGCGCTTAGCTCGACTATGTCCATCCCCTTCGTCCCATCGGGCAGCCGCCAATTTGCAGTCCAATCTTGTGGCATCAAGTGTTCAACCGATGGCGGCATCGCAAATGCTAAAGCCTCGGACTTCGACGACATATATGTCTGATTCAGTCGTTCAAATAAGTGAATAAGTTTAGGGCTGTTTAGTGGCCCGTAGAGAGGCTTGTTCAGCCACGCATCGCGGAACGCGACATCATCGGGCCAAACACCGGACTCTCCCGATTGAGCCAACAATAGTTCGCGTATTCGATCGCTGTCGACGTTTCCTTTCCGAAGCTCGCGGGTGAGCGCGAGAAATATGCGGTTATAGTTCTTTGTCCCCAGAGTGCAAACCGCGCGTCGAAGCAAATATGATTCCAACGTAGCGGAGATCTTTTTCCATTGGGCATCTTCAATTTCGGCATCTAGCAATGCCAGCAGGAGGGGGTAGGCCGTTCTGATGTCGTACACTTCAAGGAATGAGCATAGTTCGAACACGATATCGTCTGAGTTGGGCGCGAGAATGCGCCGGAAGTGATCACCCTGGCGTGCCAAGGTCGCCAATTCCTCCGTTACGTTTGGAAATGGTTTAGTCGTTTCCAGTCAGTGGCGATATTCCACGTACAAGTGCTTAATTGGGATGTCTTGACCCTGCCGACTTGCTAGGAAATGCTGCATAAATAGATCGCTTCGTGGCCTGATCAACCGACCCTGTTTGACCTCTTCGCGCCAGAATTCATCGTCAAAACGGCTCCAGTAGCGCTTGTAAACGACTTCGATATCGAGCTTGTCCCGTCCCGCTCGCAGGAAGATATAGTTCCGCAGCAGATCCGCCGGCAGTAGCGGTTCGCCGCGCGCGTTTAGCGTTTCGAATATGACCTGCGGATCGTCATCCTTGTGCAGATCAATGACGACCACCATGAGCCCATTTCGTAACGTTTGAAAGCATTCGTCGGCACGTGTGGCGATCGGAGAGTTCGCGCCCATTGGCATATCGTCGTTCTCGCCAAGGAAGAACTGCTTAATCTGCTCAAAGAAGAAGAGGTATGCTTCCACCATTCGGGGGCGTGGGTCGGGCTTGCGTGCATAGCGCTGCTTCCGCTGCGGGTATCGCTTCAGGACCTCGTCTCGAGACCCAGCCAGAATCACGTCTGAGAACTGTTGGCGATCCAACTGCGTAGGCCAGACCTTGAATCTGTCTACATCTTGATCGGCCATCATACCTGTGTTGAGAAGAAATTTCTGACACTCGCCAGCTAGAGCATCGCATCCTTGCTTCCGGCAAAAGTCTCGATACGCCGCGAGAAATATCTGGAGGGTGGTCAGCCGTTGCTGGCCATCGATGACCTGCCTTACCACTACATGCCCCGTGGGCGTTTGCTTCTGGTCTAGGACCATAGCTCCGAGGAAGTGATTGGGGGCGTCTTTTCGCCCATCCAGCGCTTCCACAAATTTCCGCTCAATGTCTTCCCACAGGGGCACCCAGTGCTGGTCTTCATTCCATACGTACTGGCGCTGAAACAAAGGCACTTCAAGGCGCTGCTTTGCGTCAAAGATTGCGAGCAACGAAGACTTATGAACATCCATTTGATGGACCTCGAAACGGCTAGCTAAGTATTAGCGGCTCTGTTGCTAGCAATAACTGTAAATGGCTTAGTGCCGGCTTGCAAATGCACAAGGAGTGCAACCGCCCGAGCTAGCGTCTAGGGACGAACACGAACAGTGGCAGGGCAGTCCCGGCCGCGGCCCTGGGCCGTTGGCTGCGGCGATGTCTATATCCTTCGCACTGGACATGTTCGGCACACTTGCCTCGCTCAAGCTCAAGGACCAAGCCATCGCAACCTTTACGCCCGCCGACCCCCCACATGCGCGCCGCGCTCGCGCTTGCGCGGCGGGGGCTGGGCAATGCCTGGCCGAACCCGGCGGTGGGGTGCATCATCGTCAAGGACGGCGTGGTCGTCGGGCGGGGCTGGACGCAGCCCGGCGGGCGGCCGCATGCGGAGGCGGAGGCGCTCGCGCGGGCGGGCGCGGAGGCTCAATTTGAGTGAGTTTATATAGTTTATTGTCAGATTGTAAACTCGCTAAACTCCGTATAAACTCTCTTCATGGACCCGATCAGGAACCCCTACGCCCCGGGTGCAGGCACGCCGCCGCCCGAGCTTGCAGGCCGCGACGAACTGCGCGAGGCAATACGGATTGCGCTGGCAAGAATGCGCGCGGGCCGTCCCGCCAAGAGCATTCTCATGGTCGGGTTGCGAGGCGTCGGAAAGACGGTCCTGCTCGATCGGATGCGCGACGACGCCGAGGCCGAGGGCATCCACACGATCCGGATCGAAGCGCCCGAGAACCGATCCTTGCCCTCCATCCTGGCGCCGCAGCTTCGCCAGGCGCTGCTGCGCCTGTCCCAGATCAGCAGGGCAAAGAAGCTGGCGCAGCGCGCCTTGCGTGGCCTGGCCGGCTTCGCAAAAGCCCTGAAGGTCAAATATCAGGACATCGAAGTCGGCTTCGATTTCGACCCGGAACCCGGTCTGGCCGACAATGGCGATCTGGAGCATGACCTTCAGGCGCTGTTGGAGGTGGCAGGCGAAGCGGCGAAAGCAGGCGGGACGGCGCTTGCGATATTCGTCGATGAACTTCAGTACGTGAAGGAGGAAGAACTGGCGGCGCTGATCACCGCGCTGCACCGAACCGCGCAGCGCAGCCTGCCCGTTGTTCTCGTCGGCGCGGGCCTTCCTCAGTTGCCAGGGCGCATGGGCCGGGCAAAGTCCTACGCGGAGCGGTTGTTCGATTTTCCATTGGTTGGTCCGCTCTCGCCCGATGCCGCGCGCCTCGCGATCGCCAAGCCCGCCCGCGACCAGGGCGTCGCCATTGTGGAGGACGCCATGCAACGCATCTTCAAGGAGACGCACGGCTATCCGTACTTCCTCCAGGAATGGGGCAAGCATGCCTGGGACGCTGCGCAGTCCTCGCCGATCACTGTTCGCGATGTCGAGGTAGCCTCGAAGTCTGCTGTCGCGGCGCTGGATGAAAGCTTTTTCCGGGTACGCTTCGATCGCCTGACGCCATTGGAAAAAAGATACCTGCGCGCCATGGCGGAACTCGGACCCGGACCGCATCGTTCCGGCGATATTGCTGACGTGATGGGGCGGGACGTAACCTCGCTCGGCCCGACGCGCGGCCAATTGATCGCAAAGGGCATGATCTGGAGCCCAAGCCACGGCGATACGGCCTTCACCGTGCCGCTGTTCGATCAGTTCATGCGCCGGATCATGCCGGGCGACGATTGGAAGCGGTGAGGATGTCGCCCCCCTCCGCCGCCCCCCACATGCACGCCGCGCTCGGCCTCGCGCGGCGGGGGCTTGGCAACACCTGGCCGAACCCGGCGGTGGGGTGCGTCATCGTCAAGGACGGCGTGGTCGTCGGGCGGGGCTGGACGCAGCCCGGCGGGCGGCCGCATGCGGAGGCGGAGGCGCTCGCGCGGGCGGGTGCGGCGGCGCGCGGCGCGACGGCCTATGTGACGCTGGAGCCCTGCGCGCATCGCGGCCAGACGCCGCCCTGCGCCGCGGCGCTGGTCGCGGCGGGGATCGCGCGGGTGGTGTCGGCGCTGGAGGACCCCGATCCGCGCGTCGCGGGCAGGGGCCACGCGATGCTCCGCGCGGCGGGCGTCGCGGTCGAGGTCGGGCCCGGCGCGGCGGAGGCGCGGGCCGTGAACCGGGGCTTCCTCACCCGCCTCGCCCGGGGGCGGCCGATGGTGACGCTCAAGCTCGCGACCTCGCTCGACGGGCGCATCGCCACGCGCATGGGCGACAGCAAGTGGGTTACGGGCGAGGGCGCTCGCGCTCGCGGCCATCTTCTGCGCGCGACGCATGACGCGACGATGGTGGGCATCGGCACGGCGCTGGCCGACGATCCGGCGCTCACCTGCCGCCTCCCGGGCCTGGCGTCGCCGCGTCGAGTGCGCGTGGTGATGGACAGCCAGGCGCGCCTGCCGCTCACGGGCGCGCTCGCGTCCTCCGCGCGGACGCAGCCCGTCTGGGTCGTCGCGGGTAGGGATGCCGATCCCGCCCGCGTTGCCGCGCTGGCGGCGGCCGGGGTCGAGGTGCTGGCGGTCCCTGTCGCGCCGGACGGGCGGGCGTCGGCGGGCGCCGCGCTACTTGCGCTGGGCGAGCGGGGGCTGACGCGCCTGCTGGTGGAGGGCGGCGGGCGGCTGGCCGCGTCGCTGCTGGCGGCCCGACTGGTCGACCGCCTGGTCTGGTTCCGCGCGCCGATCGTGATCGGCGGCGACGGCGTGCCGGCGGTGGCCGGGCTCGATGTCGCGAGGCTCGCGCAAAGCCATGGTTTCGCGCGGATTTCGGTCGAGGCGGCGGGGGACGACCTGGTGGAAACCTACGACATGGTATCCCCGGCCCCGGCGGGGTAGTCTCCGCCCGCCCATGTTCAGCGGAATAGTCAGCGATGTCGGCCGCATCCGGCGTGTCGTCCCCGGCGGAGACACGCGGCTGGAGATCGAGTGCGCCTACGATCCGGCGACGATCGCTATCGGCGCGTCGATCGCCTGCGCGGGCTGCTGCCTGACGGTGGTGGAGAAGGGGCCGGCCCCCGGTGGCGGCTGGTTCGCGGCGCAGGTCTCGGCCGAGACGCTGTCGAAGACCACGCTGGGGGCCTGGCGGGCGGGCACGCGCGTCAACCTCGAGCGCGCGCTCAAGCTCGGCGACGAGCTGGGCGGGCACATCGTCTCGGGCCATGTCGACGGGCTGGCCGAGCTGGTCGCGCGCACGCCCGAGGGGGACTCGACGCGGCTGGTCTTCGCGCTGCCCAAGTCGCTCGGCCGCTTCGTGGCACCCAAGGGCTCGGTCGCGCTCGACGGCGTGTCGCTGACGGTCAACGAGGTTGCGGACGACGGGGCCGGGACTCGCTTCGGGATCAACGTGATTCCGTTCACGCAAGCCGTCACGACGGTCGGCGCGCTGGCCGTGGGCGACCGCGTCAATTTCGAGGTGGACATGCTCGCCCGGTACGTGCAGAGACTGGCGGAAGCCGCCGGAAGCAAAGGATAACGGGTGAGCGACAAGCCGCACATCATGATCGTCGAGGCGCGGTTCTACGACGACCTCGCCGACGAGCTGGTCAAGGGCGCGATCAAGGCGCTGGACGAGGTGAAGGCGACCTACGAGCGGGTCGAGGTGCCGGGCGCGTTCGAGATTC
>JADLEG010000104.1 GCA_020846275.1 Alphaproteobacteria bacterium | reverse complement strand
CCGCGCGTGCGCCAGGCCCTGGCACTCACCATCGACCGGACCGCGATGGTGAACTTCGTGACCGAGGGCTTCGGCACGCCCGGCAATGATACGCCGCTGAACGCCGCCTATCGCTTCCATCGCGACCTGCCCTTGAAGAAGCCCGATATCGCGGCGGCGAAGAAGCTGCTGGCCGAAGCCGGGCATCCGAACGGGCTGGAGGCGACCCTGATCGCGTCGGACCGGCCGGGCGTGCGCACCCAGCTCGCCGTGGCGACGCGCGAGATGGCGAAGCCCGCGGGCTTCAACATCAAGGTCGAGACGATGCCGCACGCGACCTATCTCGACCAGGTGTGGAAGAAAGGGTCGTTCTATATAGGCTTCTACAACATGCAGCCGACCGCCGACGCCATCTTCGCGCTGCTCTACACCTCGAACGCGGCCTGGAACGAGACGCGCTGGAACAACGCGGATTTCGACAAGCTGGTGAACGAGGCGCGCACCACGATCGACGAGGCCAAGCGCCGGCAGCTCTATGGCGACGCCCAGAAGCTGATGCACGACCAGGTGCCGTCGATCATCCCCGTGTTCTTCGACCTGCTGGCGGCGCAGCGCGACTATGTCCAGGGCTACCAGTTGCACCCGCGCGGCGCCGTGTTCCGGCTGGATTATGTCTCGCTGGGCGACGGAGCGCCCAAGCGCGCGTAGCATTCCCCGGCAGGACGGCGGGACTCCTGCCCCATGTCGCTGACCTATCTGCTGCGACGCAGCGGCTTGATGATCTACACCCTGGTCGTGGTGTCGCTCATCGTGTTCGGCATCACTCAGGCCCTGCCGGCCGATGCCGCCGTCATGATGCTGGGCGAGAATGCCACCCCCGACGCGCTGGCCGCGATCCGCCAGCGCCTCGGCCTCGACCAGCCGGTCTGGATGCAGTACGGGCGCTGGCTGGCCGGCGTGCTGCACGGCGATTTCGGCCTGTCGCTCAGGACCGGCCAGCCGGTCGGCGCGGTGATGATCGAAGCCCTGAGCCGCTCCCTGCTGCTTGCGGTCCTGTCGATCGGCCTGATGCTGCTCGTGGCCGTTCCGCTGGGCATCGTCGCCGCCATCCGGCGCGGCCGGATCGCCGACCTGTTCGTCTCCGTGGTTTCGTATGTCGGCGTCTCGTTCCCCGAATTCGTCACCGCCACGCTGGTCGTGCTGGTGATGGCCGACTGGCTGCAGCTTCTGCCGGCGACCGGCTACGTGCCGCTGACGGAGGATCCGCTGCGCGGCATCCGGCACCTGGTGTTGCCCGTGCTGACCGTATCGGTGATCCTGGTGGCGCATGTCTCGCGGATGGTGCGCTCGGAGCTGGTCGACGTGCTGCACACCGACTACATCCGCGCCGCCCGCCTCAAGGGGCTGGACGAGCGGACGGTGCTGTTCCGCCATGCACTGCGCAACGCGCTGCTGCCGACGATCACCATCGTCGCGCTGGACGTTGGCTACCTGCTGGGCGGCATCATCGTGGTGGAAGAGATCTTCGCCCTGCCCGGAGTCGGGCGGCAGTTGATCGTCGCGATCCAGGCGCGCGACCTGCCGGCGATCCAGGCCGGCGCCTTGATCATGGCCGCCACCTACTCGGTCGTGAACTTCCTGGCCGACCTCGCCTACGCGGCGCTCGACAAGCGGATCCAGTATGCCTGAGTTGCTTGCCCGCCTGCTGCGCTCGCCGCAGGGCGCGCTTGGCCTGGCGATCGTGGCGATGGCCCTGCTGGCCGTCGCGGTCGGCCCGCTGGTGGCGCCCTATGCGCCGGAAGGCCTGTTCCCCCTCAACCGCTACAAGGCGCCCAGCGCGGCCTTCCCGCTGGGCACCGACCAGTATGGCCGCGACATACTGAGCCGCCTGCTGCATGGCGCGCGCGCGACGGTGGTGATGGCGGTTTGCGCGACCGCGCTCGGCACGCTGGCGGGCGCGGTCGTCGGCACGGCATCGGCCTATTGGGGCGGGCGCGGCGACGAGGCGATCATGCGGACGATCGACGCCATCATGTCCGTGCCCAGCCTGCTGTTCGCGCTTCTGATCGTCAACCTGCTGGGCAAGAGCAGCGTCAACGCGCTGATCGCCGTGGCGATCGCCTTCACGCCCGCCATGGCGCGGATCAGCCGAAGCGTAGCGCTGACGGTGCGCAAGCAGGACTACATCAACGCCGCGATCGCGCGCGGCGAAGGCGCCCCCTATGTCGTGCTGCGCGAGATGCTGCCGAACGTCGTGGCGCCGATCGTCGTGGAGATGACCATCCGCGTCTCCTTCGCCGTGATGCTGTTCGCCACCCTCAGCTTCCTTGGCCTCGGCGCCCAGCCGCCGGCGCCGGAATGGGGGCTTATGGTGTCCGAGGCGCGCAAGTTCATGCACCTGAGCGCATGGATGATCCTGTGGCCGAGCCTGGCGATCGCGTTCGTGGCGATCGGCTTCAACCTGCTGGGCGACGGGCTGCGCGACGCCCTCAATCCTCGCACATGACCGCGGTCCTCGACATCGCCGGCTATACGCTGGACTACGCCCTGCCGAAAGGCGGCAGCTTCCGCGCGCTGGAGAACATCGTCTTGACGATTGCCCGCGGCGAGGTCTTGGGCCTGGTCGGCGAGTCCGGCTCGGGCAAGACCTCGCTGGCCTGGGCAATCATGCGCTACCTGCCGGGCAATGCACAGGAGGTCGGCGGCACGATCAGGCTCAACGGCGAAGACCTGCGGTCGAAATCCCCCGCGGAAATCGCCGCGATCCGCGGGCGGCGGATCGGCATGGTGTTCCAGGACCCCAGCACGTCGCTCAACCCCACCCTGACGCTGGGCGCGCAATTGTCGGAGGCGTTGGTCCGCCATCGCAGCCTGACCCTGAAGCAGGCCTGGGCCGAGGGCGAAGCCATGATGGCGAAGGTCGGGCTGCATCGCCCTGCCGACATGATGCACCGCTACCCGCACGAGGCCTCGGGCGGCGAGAAGCAGCGCGTGGTGATCGCCACCGCCTTTTCCTGCCAGCCGGAATGCATCCTGTTCGACGAGCCCACGACGGCACTGGACGTCATAACGGCGCGCCAGATTCTTGACCTGTTCCGGCGATTGCAGGACGAGACCGCGGTGGCCTCGCTCTACATCTCGCACGACCTCGCGGTGGTGGCAACGGTGGCGGACCGCGTGGCGGTGATCCATCGCGGACGGCTGGTGGAGACGGCGCCCGTCATCCAGGTCTTCAACCGCCCCCAGGCCGACTACACCAAGCGCCTGATCGCCGCCGTGCCGCGGCCCGACCGGCGGCTGAACGACACGACGGCAGATGCCGAGGCGGCGCCGCTGCTCGAGGTGCGCTCGCTGACCGTGCGCTATGGGCAGGAATCGCTGGTGCGACGGCTGCTCGGCGTCGAGCGCGAGCGCGTGCTGGGCAATCGCGCCGTCAGCCTTTCGGTCCAACCGGGCGAGATTCTGGGCGTGGTCGGCGAATCCGGCTCGGGCAAGTCGACCCTGGCCCGCGCGCTGACCGGGCTCAACCCCTTCGACGGCGAGATCCTGTTCGACGGGCGCCGCATCGCCTCGGCCGGCGACATGGACCGGGCCTATCGCCGCGACGTGCAGCTCGTCTTCCAGCACCCCGATTCATCGCTGAATCCGCGCCAACGCATCGGCGAGATACTCTCGCGGCCGCTGAAGCTTTACGGCAACGGCCACGAGGCGGACTTTCCCCAGCGGGTCGCGGAGCTGCTGGAGCAGGTCCACCTGCCCCGCTCCTTCGCCCAGCGCTATCCGCACCAGCTCTCGGGCGGCGAGAAGCAGCGCGTGGCGATCGCGCGCGCCTTCGCCTCGCATCCCCGGCTGGTGATCTGCGACGAGATCACCTCGTCGCTCGACGTATCGGTCCAGGCCGCCGTCATCCAACTGCTGCTCGACCTGCAGCGCCGCTTCGGCACGGCCTATCTGTTCATCACTCACGACTTGAACCTCGTGCGCCAGATCGCGCATCGCATCGCGGTGATGTTCCGCGGCGAGCTGGTCGAGCTGGCGACCGTCGGCGAACTGGCCGCCGGCCCGAAGCATGCCTATACCACCGCCCTTATCGACGCCGTGCCGGCGCCTGTGGGCTGAACGAAGGAAACGCACATGGACCGCGACAAGCTGCTAACCCGCATCGACGACAAGGCCTGCCTGGACTTCCTGGCGCAGATGGTCCGGCACAAGAGCTATTCGCAGACCGAGGGCGAACGCAAGCTCGCGGCCTTCATGGCCGAAAAGATGAAGGCGCTGGGCCTGGAGGCGGAGCTGCAGCCGGTGGAAGGCGAGCGCGTCAACGCGATCGGCCGGCTGCGCGGCACGGGCGGCGGCAAGAGCCTGCTGTTCAACGGCCATCTCGACACCAATCCGGTGACCGAGGGCTGGACCGTCGACCCCTGGGGCGGTGTCGTCGACGACAAGTTCATCTATGGCATCGGCGTATCGAACATGAAGGCGGGCGATGCAGCCTATTACTGCGCCGTGAAGACGCTGGTGGACGCCGGGGTGAGGCTGAAGGGCGACGTGGTGCTGACCTATGTCGTCGGCGAATTGCAGGGCGGCGTCGGCACGCTGGCCGCGATCCGGCGCGGCGTTCGCGCGGACTACTTCATCAACAGCGAGCCGACCGACCTGCAGGCGCTGACCATGCACGCCGCCGCCTTCACCTTCATCATCGAGCTGACCGGCGTGACGCGGCATCTGTCCAAGCGCGAGGAGGCCGTGGACGCGATCATGGCGGCCTGCGACCTGATCCCGCGCCTCAGCGCGATGACGTATTCCGGCGCGAAGAGCGACGAGCACCGCTCGATCAACCGCGTGCATGTCGGCGTCGTGCATGGCGCGCTGGGCAAGGAGTTGCAGGAATGGCGGCCGCCGCAGGTCGCCGACTACGTGAAGATCAAGGGCTCGGGCCGCTATGCGCCGGGCCAGAACGAGGCCCAGGCGGTGGCCGACATGCGCCGCGTGCTGGACGAGCTGGAAAAGCGCTTTCCCGGGCTGAAGGCGACCATCACGCCCGAGCACGTCACGGGGCGCCCGCTGATGCCGGCCTTCGAGGTGGCCAAGGGCGCGCGCATCGTCAAGACGATCAACGCCGCCCACGAGAAGGTGCGCGGCCGCAAGCAGCCCACCGGCGCCATCACCCCGCCGGGCTACTATGGCACCGATGCCGGGCATTTCTACAAGGAGCTGGGCATGGAAGGCATCGTCTGCGGCCCCGGCGGGCGCTACAACACCATGCCGGACGAGCGCGTGGACATTCCCGACTACCTGGACATGGTGCGCATGTACCTGCTGTGCATCCTCGACATCTGCGAGCCGGCCTGAAAGGATCGGCGCTGGAGCATCATGGCCAAGAAGACCGTCTCGTCGTCCAGCCCGCGGCTGATCGTCGGCATATCCGGCTCGTCCGGCGTCGTCTTCGGCGTCCGGTTGCTGGAGCTGCTGCGCGACCGGCCGATCGAGACGCATCTGGTGATCACCCGCTCGGCCGAGATCACGCTGGCGCACGAGACGCGCTACAAGATCGCCCAGGTACGCGCCCTGGCGGCCAAATGCTACGGCAACGACGATATCGGCGCGGCGATCGCCAGCGGTTCGTTCCGCACGCTCGGCATGGTGGTCGCCCCCTGTTCGATCCGGTCGATGTCGGAGATCGCGACCGGGGTCACCTCGGGACTGCTGACCCGCGCGGCGGACGTGGTGCTGAAGGAGCGCAAGCGCCTGGTGCTGATGGTGCGCGAAACGCCGCTGCATCTCGGCCATCTGCGCACGATGGCGGCGCTGACTGAGATGGGCGCCATCGTCGCCCCGCCCGTGCCGGCCTTCTACGGCAAGCCGGAGACGATCCAGGACCTGATCGACCACACGCTGGGCCGCACGATGGATCTGTTCGACATCGAGCTTGGCGCCGTCAACCGCTGGCGCGGGGGCTGATTTCTACCGGCCGAACACCAGCCCCGGCAGCCACGTCGTCAGCGGCGGCCACAGGCTGATGGCCAACAGCACGGCGATCAACGGCACCAGGAACGGCGCCGTTGCGCGGGTCACGCGCTCGAACGGCAGCTCCGCGACCTTGGCGACGACGAACAGCACGATGCCCACCGGCGGCGTCAGCGTGCCGATCATCAGGTTCAGCACGAACACCACGCCGAACTGGATCGGGTCGATGCCGACCTTCACCGCCACCGGCATCAGGATCGGCACGAGGATCAGCAGCGCCGCGATCGATTCCATGAAGCAGCCGACGATCAGCAGCAGCACGTTGGCCAGCAGCAGGATCGTCAGCGGGTTGGTCGACCATTCGGTGATGAACGTGCCGACGGCCTGGGGGAAGCGGCTGACCGACAATGCCCAGCCGAACAGCACGGCGCACATCACGATCGCCAGCACGACGCCCGTGGTCTCGATCGTGTCGAGGATGATGCGCGGCAGTTCGCGCACCGAAAGGTCGCGGTAGACAAACAGCCCGAGGACCAGCGCGTAGAAGGCCGCGACCGCCGCCGCCTCGGTCGGGGTGAAGACGCCCGACAGCATGCCGCCGATCAGGAGCACCGGCGCCGACAGGGCCCAGAAGGCGCCGCGGAAAGCGGCCCATGCCTCGCGCGCACTGGGGAACTTCTCGCGCGGCATCGCGCGCTTGTACGCCATCCGCCAGACCAGCACCATCATCGCCCCCGCCATCAGCAGGCCGGGAACGATCGCGCCGATGAACAGCCCGCCGATTGAGGTCTCCGCCACGACGCCGTAGACCACCATCGGCAGGCTGGGCGGAATGATCGGGCCGATCGTGGCCGAGGCCGCCGTGACCGCCGCCGCCGTTTCGGCGTCGTAGCCCGCGTCCTTCATTGCCTTGATCTCGACCGTGCCGAGCCCCGCCGCGTCGGCCACGGCCGATCCGCTCATCCCGGCGAAGATCACGCTGCCCAGGATGTTGGCGTGGCAAAGCCCGCCGCGCCACCAGCCGACGCAGACCTTGGCGAAGGCGAAGATGCGCTCGGTGATGCCGGCGCTGTTCATCAGGTTGCCCATCAGGATGAAGAACGGCGCGGCGAGCAGCGGAAACGAGTTGACCGCCTGGATCACCTTTTGCGGGATCACCACGCCCGGAAAGCCGCCCCACCAGACGAAGGCCGCCGCCGCCAGGCCCATCGACGCGAAGATCGGCACGCCCAGCAGCATGACGGCGAGCCAGCCGCCCATGATCCACAGCATCGGCTCGATCACGCCACGTAGTCCCTGGTAGCCGCGCCGGTCCGCCGGCCCAGGGCCAGGTCGTGGATCTCGATCGCCGCATACATGACCATCATCGCCGCGCCCGCCGGCACGATCGCGTAGACCAGCGCGAAGCCGATCGGCAGGGTAACCGTGGGCAGGTCGAGGTTTCGCTGGGTCAGGTCGACGCCGTGCCACGCCAGCAGACCGCAGAACACGATGATCGACGCCTGCGCCGCGATCCCAAGCGCCAGGCGCGCGCCCGCCGGAAATCGGTCGGAAAGGAAGGTGATCGCGATATGCGAGCGGCGGCGCGAGCCCAGGCTCCATGCCAGCATGCCCAGCCACATGAAGGCGTAACGCGCCAGTTCCTCCGACCACACAAGAGGACTTGCGAGGACGTAGCGGCAAACGACCTGGGCCAGGACCAGGACGAAGATCAGCACGAACAGGAAGATCAGCAGCGCGTCGGCGAGCCGTTCGACCGCGCGGATCAGCGGGCTCATGGGATCGCGGCGTTCCTCATCCTTCGAGACGCGATCTTCGATCGCTCCTCAGGATGACGCGTTTCCTTTGCTTGATTCCCAACAATCGCGTCATCCTGAGGAGCGAGCACCGCGAGCGTCTCGAAGGATGAGGGGCGACAAGCCAGTCAGGCGCGCTACTTCACCGCCTGGATTTTCTCCCAGGTCCCCTCGCCCCACACTTTGGTGAATTTCGGCGGCACCGCGGCCAGCGTGGCCTTGCGGAACGCGGCTAGGTCCGGCTCGATCACCGTCATGCCGCCCTTCTTGAACGTATCGACCAGCGACGCCTCGGCCTTCTGGATCTCGGCGTTCTGCCAGGCGATGCCCTCGTCCAGCGCGTCCTTGACGATCTTCTGGTCGGCCGCCGGCAGGCCCTTCCAGAACGCCTCGTTGATCACCACCAGGCGCGGCGTGATGATGTGGGCGGTCAGCACCAGGTATTTCTGCACCTCGTTGAACTTGCCGGCCTGGATCGTCGGCAGCGGATTCTCCTGGCCATCGACCAGGTTCTGGCTGAGGGCGAGGTAGAGCTCGCCGAAGGACATCGGCGTCGGCTTGGCGCCCCAGGATTCCGCCATCGCGCGGAACACGTCGTTCTCGGGCACGCGCAGCTTGAACCCTTCCATGTCGGCGACCGTCTTCACCTCCTTGCGCGAGGTGGTGAGGTGCCGCGTGCCGTAGTAGGTCGTGCCCAGGATGCGCATGCCGCGCTTCTCGACGAGCTGCCGGTTCATCTCCTCGCCGATCGGGCCGTTCATGGCTTTCACCAAATGGTCGGCGTCGCGCCAGATATAGGGCGCCTCGACGATCGAGATCGACGGCACCCATTGGCCGAAATTCGCCGCGCCTTCGGTCACGATCTGCTGGATGCCGTTGGCCACGCCCTCGATCATGTCGCGCGAGCTGCCAAGCTGCCCGCCGGGGAAGGACTGGATCTCCAGCCGGCCCTGGCTCTTCTCCTTCACCGTCTTGCCGACCCGGTCGATCATCACGACCGAGGGGTGGCTGCCGCCCACCACGTCGCCCCAGCGCAGCACCTTGGCCTGCGCCATGGCCGGCGCGGCCGAAAGCAGCGCAAGCGTTGCGGACAGGGTGACGGCAGCAATTCTGGCCGGATTCATCGTGTTCCCCCTTCGGTGGACGGTAATGCGCCGCCCTGCCGGCGATCTTACAGGCGCCCACCCGACAGCGCCATGCCGCCCGACGGTGCCTACGCTCAGACCACCCGGAAGTTCTTGAACTGCCAGGGATCGTTCTCGTCCACGGACTCGGGGAACAGCAGCCCGCGCCGCAATAGCGGCGTCCAGTCCGAGTATTCGCCGACCATCTTGCCCAGATAAGGCCGCGCGATCTCCATGATGCGCGCGTGGTCCATGTGGTCGGCCTCGACGACACCGGCACGGGGATTCTCGATCGCCCAGATCACCGCGCCCAGCACGCCCGCCGTCACCTGCAGGCTGGTGGCATTGTTGTAGGGCACCAGCTTGCGCGCCTCGTCGATCGACAGCACCGAGCCGTACCAGTAGGCGCCCTTGGCGTGGCCCATCAGCAGCACGCCCAGCTCGTCGATGCCCGACGTGATCTCGTCGACGATCAGGCGCTGCTTTTCCTGCTGCACCCAGTTCTTGCCGCAGATCTCGTGCACCGACAGCACCGCATCGTCGCAGGGGTGATAGGCGTAGTGCACGGTCGGCCGGTATTTGACCTTGCCGTCCTGGCGCAGCGTGAAATAGTCGGAGATCGAGATCGCCTCGTTGTGCGTGACCAGGAAGCCGTGGAACGGGCCTTCCAGCGGCGTCCAGGTGCGCACGCGCGTCGATGCGCCCGGCCGCTGCAGGTAGATCGCGGAATCGCAGCCGAAATCGTGGCGCGCGCCGTCGGACGGGAAGTGCTTCTCGTGCGTGCCCCAGCCAAGTTCGGCCGGCTGGCCGCCCTCGCTGACGAAGCCGTCGATCGACCAGGTATTGACGAACTCGCCCGGCTTCTTGGGCTCGCTGGCGACCTGGGTATCGCGCTCGGCGATGTGGATCACCTTCACGCCCAGGTCGTTCGCCAACGCGGCCCAGCCCGGCTGGTCCTTAGGCATCGCCCCGTTCTTGCCGGTGTCGCGGGCGATATGCAAAAGGGCTTCCTTCACGAAGTGCGAGACGATGCCGGGGTTCGCGCCATGCGCGATCACCGCGGTGGGCCCGCCCTTCAGTTCCGGCTGCAGCTTCAGCGCACTTTCGCGCAGCGCGTAGTTCGAGCGCTGCGAAGGCGTCAGCTTCGGATCCGTGTAGCCGCCGACCCAAGGCTCGACGCAGGTGTCGAGATAGAGCGCGCCTTTTTCGTGCGCCAGCCGGATCAGCGCCACCGACGCCACTTCGACCGACAGGTTGAGCAGGAAGTCGCCCTTGCGCAGCAGCGGTTCCAGCACCGGGCGGTAGTTCGCCTGGTCCAGCCGCTTCTCGATGAACTTTACGCCGTATTTCTTGGCGATCGCGTTGCCGCGGTCCTCGGCCGTCACGACCACCACGCGGTCCGGCGTCAGCGCGATATGGTCGAACAGCATCGGCAGCACCCCCTGGCCGATGCTGCCGAAGCCGATCATCACCAGACGGCCGGAGAATGGAGTCTTCTTCATCGCGATGTCTTCCTTGTCTTCGCCACTAGGCCGCGGGATGGCCGGGGGTCTGGAGCAGCGGCGGGTCGCCGACATCCACCAGATGGGCGCGGTCGAACCCGTTGAACGCCGTGCGGAGCGCGCCGCCATAGGCGCCGAGCTGGCCGATCTCGATATAGTCGCCCTCGCGGACATCGTCGGGCAAAAGGAACGGCCCGCGCATCCGGTCGGCCGAATCGCAGGTCGGGCCGAACAGCTCGAAGCCCTCAAGCACGGCCGACGCCTGGGCGCGGATCAGCCGGGCCGGGAAGCGGAAGCCCGGCACGCCGGCATCCGAGAGGCTGCCGTAGATGCCGTCGTTGATGTAGAGCGCGTTGCCGCGGCGGTGATGAACCTGCACCACGACGGACACGCCGGCCGCGACCAGCGCGCGGCCGGGCTCGGCCCACAGGCGGATGCCGGGCAGGCCCAGCGCCGCTACGCCCTCGCGGATCGCCGCGACGAAATCGTCGAGCGCGGCCGGCACCAGCCCGGGATAGCTGACCGGAAAACCGCCGCCGACATCGATCACGTCCACCGTCACGCCCGAGCGGGCGATGACCCGCCCGGCCAGCGCCAAGGCGTCGCGATAGGCCTGCGGCCCCATGGTCTGCGAGCCGACATGGAAGCACAGGCCCAGGCGCTCGGCATGCGGCCGCGCGGCGGCAAGCAGCGCCGCCGCCTCGTCGGCCGGCGCGCCGAACTTGCCCGACAGGTCGTAGACCGCCTCGCCCTTGGGCAGGGCCAGGCGCACGTGCAGCCCCAGCGCCTGCGCCACGCCGCGGCGCGACCGCGCCTCTTCCAGGATCTTCGCCAGCTCGTCGGCGCTGTCGAGCGAGAAGTCACGCACCCCGTGCAGGCGATAGGCGTCGCGGATCGCGGGCCGCGCCTTGATCGGGTGCATGTAGCGGATCTCGGCATCCGCCCCGAACATCTGGCGCACCAGCCCCACCTCGGCCGGCGAGGCGCAGTCGAACTGGCGCACGCCGCCCGCCCACAGCGCCCGCAGCACGCGCGGCTCGGGGTTGCACTTCACGGCGTACATGACCTCGCCCGGAAAGGCGGCAAGGAAGCGCCGGGCCGTCGCCGCGATCAGGCGCGGGCGCAGGCAGTGCATCGGATCGGCCGGGCGCTCGGCCGCCACCAGCGCGGCGACGCGGGGCAGCTCGGCCGGGGCCTCGGTTTCGAATCGTCGTCGCAGCGGGGCGACGGCCAGACGGTGACGGGCCATGGGTACCTCCATGGATGGGCGCTTGCGCACCCCTGTGCGCCATCCCTCCGGCGCGGCACCGCTTGGCGGCCCGGCAGGAGAAACGGGAATGGCTGGGAAAACGAATAAAGACGAGGCGCGAGGCGGAAAGCGTCGCGCCGTGCACCGTCACCGCTCGATGCGGGGGATGGCTGGGGCTGCGTGCCGCTCAGCGATCATATCCACCTCCCATAAGGACACCGGCCCACTGGCGACCGGCTCGACCAAACAGGACGCGTTACGTCGTTGCTTGACCCTGCGAAGGGGCCTGG
>JADLEG010000103.1 GCA_020846275.1 Alphaproteobacteria bacterium | reverse complement strand
CCTTGGCGAAGCCCAGGCCGCCGTTGCTGATGAGGTATTGCAGCCCGTACTTGAGCTGGTCGCGCAGCGTGACCTCGAAGATCGTCGCCTCGACCAGCACCTGCAGCGGCACCAGGTCGAGCTTGTCGAGCACGTCCTGGATCAGGTCGAAATCCTTTGGCGTGGCGGCGATCAGCAGCGCGTTGTTCTTGTCGTCGGCGGTGATGCGCACGCCCGCGCTCAAGCGCCCCGGTGCCGCGCCGCCGGTGCCGGCAACGCCGCCGCCCGGCGCGGCATTGGCCTGCTGATTGCGCGCGAGCAGCAAGGATTCGCCCGCGTTGTTCGGGTTCGGCAGCACCGCGGTCGACGGCGTCGAGGGCGTGGCGCTGGAAGCCTGGCCGGCCGCGGCCTGGGACGGCAGGCCCTGGGTCGGCTGCGGGCTGGTCGTGGTCGGCGTGCGCGGATAGTCGCCCTCGGTGCGCACCACGTTGGGGCGCCGGATCGTGCGGCTCTGCCCGCCCTCCGACGAGGACGCCTCGACCGCGTTGCCTTCGGCGAAGATGCTGCGCAGCGTCTTGGCGAGGTCGCCCGCCCGGCCGTTCTGTACGTAGTAGACGAACAGCCGGTTCTCGTTGGCGCTGCGCGTACGGTCCAGTCGGTAGATCCAGTGCCGCGCTTCCTCGATGTAGCGGACCTGGCGCGAAATAACCATGACCGCGTTCAGCCGGTCGATCGCCATGAACTTGACCGGGCCGCGCGGGCCGCCCTTGCCGCCCGAGGCGAACACGCCCTCGAGTTCCGCCACCATCGTCTGCGCATCGACATATTCGAGCGAGGTCAACAGCACGGTCTGGCCGGCCATCTGGTCGACGTCGAAGATGTTCACCGTACCCGACGCGAGCGCCAGCATCGGCCCCGTGGCCGCGACCATCACCAGGTTGCGCTCGGGATCGGTGGCGACGATCGAGCCTTCCGGCAGCATGGGCTGCAGGATCTTGGTCATCTCCTCCGCATTGATGAATTCCAGCGGGAATATCTTCAGGCCCGCACCGTCGGGAATCGTCTTCGGGCCGACCGTGATGCCGCCGGCGGCGATCGCCGACACGCCCGGGTTCTTGGTCACGCGGTAGATGTTGCCGAAGGTGACGACCCGCGCGCCGCGTCCCTCCAGCGCCGCTTCGAGCGCGGGCAGCAGCGCCGCGCGGTTGATCGGCTTGCCGGTCTGCAAGGTGATCGCGCCGCTGACATCGGGGTCGATCACGTAGTTCGCCTTCATCAGGTCGCCCAGGATGACGCGCGCCACCTCCTGGATGTCGGCGTCCTTGAAGTCGAGCGTGATGTCGCCGACCGATTTCGGCCCGCGCGCGGGCTGCGTGCCCTTGGCATCGATCGGCTTGCCGCCGCCGAGGTAAAGCTCGTCGATCATCGGCGGGGTGATGGTGCGGCTGCCGACCTGGTCGCCGCGCGGCCGGGGATTGGTGCCGGCGAGCGGACCACGCTGCGCGCCCGCCTGGGCAACGCCGGGCGGGATCACCGAGGCCTCCGGTATTTCACTGACTTCGCGAACCGGGCCTGCGGTGCATGCCGCCAGCATCAGGCTCGCCGCGAACAGCGTCGCTCGCCGCAACAAGGCCAGCGCCCTCCCCTACATAGAGTCGCACGCAAGACCATATAGTAGATGAACGAATCGTGGCAACTATTTGTTTTTCAGAGCATTTCTTTGCCACAAACCGATTCGTAAATGCCACAGTCCCTGCAAGCCCTGGTATGCAAGGCGAAAACGCCTACCACATCGATTCCGGGCCGAGGCGAATAGCGCGACGTTATTTTCGCTCGCGAATTGAGACCCGTTCCTCGCGATCGCCGCGCCGGAGAATCACATAGTCCGGGGCGACCGTTGCCAACTGCCAGTCGTCCAGCGTCTCGCCTTCGACCAGCCGCAGCGACTTGCCCGAGGTGGCGTGTTTCAGCAGCACGATCTTCTGGTCCGCGGTCACGACGATGCCGCTCAGCAGATACGTGCCGAGCACCAGCTTCTCGCCCTTGGGTCCGGTCTTCTCCGGGGCGGGCGGCGCGGCCGCCTGCTGGCCTTGCAGGACCGCCAGCGGCGACGGCGGGCGCCGGGTCGCTGTGAACAGCGGCCGGTTCAGGGTTTCGGAGAAGCTTTCCAGCGGCGGCAGGGCCAGGTCGGCCGCGGAGGGCGCGAGGAAGGGCTGCGCCGGGCGGCGGGCCGCGCTTCCCTCGCCTTCGCCAAGGGGGACCGCCACCAGGAACGGCCAGACGGTCGCGCCTAGCAGCACGGCAGCCAGCGCCCACAGCGCGAGGGGCAGTGCGCGGGCGGCCGTCACGATGCGCCTTCCTTGCGATAGGCGATCAGGTCCATCTGGATGTCCAGCGGGTTGACGACGCCGGCCGCCCGCGCGCTGCGGGCGCGCACATAGAGGTTGGTGACGATCACCGCCGGCCGCCCGGACTCGAGCGCGTAGGCGATGCGCTGGAACCCCGGCAGGTCGGCGGCGAACTGCACGCGCAGCGCGATGCGGCGGTGCCCGCCCTCGTCGCCCGGCGGAAGCTGCTGGATCGAGATCAGGCTGGCGCGCGCCGCCGCGATCAACTCGCGTGTGCGCTCGTGCAGCCCCGCCATCGCCACGGCGTCGCTGCTCCCGGCCAGCAGCAGGTCATTGAGCGCGCCCGGATCGCCCAGCGACCTCGCCGCGTCGCGCAGCTCCACCTGGCGCCGCGCGATCTCGCCCTCGATCGCCAGCACGCCCTGGTATCCGGCGATGTCCTCGGCAAGCCGCGCGCGCAGCGCGCCCAGCGGCAGCACGAGCACCAGCAGCAGGGCGAGCAGCGCAAGGCCGAGCAAGGCCAGCGCGGCGACGCGCGAGCCCGTCCCGCCCTTGGCGATCTCGACCCGGCCAAGGCGACCCAGCTCGCCGATCATGGCGCCGCCTTCCGGCCGGCGAACTGGATCGAGAAGTGGAAGCGCTCCGCGCCGCTCACCGGGTCGCGGGTGACCGGGGCGACGTAGCTGACCTTCTCGAACATCGGCGTCGATTCCAGCAGGCGCACCAGCGCCGCGCTGGCGCGGGTGGTGCCCTCGATCTCGATCTCGCGGCCCACGACGTTGAACTGGTCGAGATACGTATCGTCGGGCAGCAGCGCCGTGATGCGATCGAGCACGCGCACGACCGACGGCGCCTCGGCCTTCGCGCGGACGATCGTGTCCAGTCCCTGCGACAATTTCTCGACCTGGTCCAGCAGGCGGCGGACTTCTTCCGCCTTGGCCTGGGTCTGGGCGGCGCGCTCGGCCAGCGGCGCGCGGGCGACGGCCAGGCGCACGGCCGGCGCGGCGATCGCGGTCAGCGCCAGAACGCAAACCGCCGCCAGCGCCCAGCGCAGCGGCCGCGGCACGGCCAGCGACTCGCTCGACGCAAGAGCGGCCGGATTTCCCTCGGCATCCAGCAGCGCGTCGATCCCGATGATGCCGATGCGCACCGCGCGGCGCTCGGCGCCGGCAGCCACCAGCGCGTCAACCACCGGGTCGACGAAGCGGCGCGGCGCGATGGCGATGGCGACCGCCATGGTCCGCTCGTCGCTCTTCTGCGGGTCGAGCGCGAAGAAGAGATAGACCTGCTCGGCGCGGAACGGCGTGTAACGCTCGACCTCCTGCGCCACCGTGCGGCGCAGGTCCGCCTCGGGGACGCGCGGGATCGCAAGCTCGCGCCGGAGCGCGCGGTCGGCAGCCAAGAGCACCACGGCCTCGCAGGAGGCGGGGTCGATCTCGCGCAGCACGTCGTCGGTCGTGCGCAGCGCGCGGTCGCCCGCGGCCTCGCCGCCCAGCGCCACCACGCCCAGCTCGCGCTCGGCGCCCGCGCCTTCGATCGCGAAGGCGGCCTGGGTGGCGGAAACGACGACCCGCAGCCGGTCGCGCCCCAGCCCCAGCGCGCGCGCCCAGGCGCGCGGCAGCAGCGCCAGCAGCTCGCCCGCCCACCAGGCGAGGAATCGCCTGATCCGCGCCTTCAATCCGTCCGCTTCTTCCATGGCGCCAGCATAGACTCCTCTCACCCGCGACTTAAGGGCCGGCCGGCCCGACCGCCTCGCGCAGGCCGAGCAGGGCGTAGGGACGCTCGCCCTCCGGCTGCAGCCAGACCTGCGCCTCCAACCGGGATTCCGCGCCATTGTCCATCCGCGCCGTCGCCTGGATCGTATAGGCGAACCCCGGGGATTGCGCGCTGTAGCGGCTGATGCCCGTCAGCGCGGCGCTAGGCAGCGGATCGCCGCGGTCGAGCGACCGCCGCCGCAGGGCCCCCACCTCCTCGACCTCGCGGTCGCGGATGCCGGGAATCGCGCGCAACGCGGCCAGCGGCGCCACGCGCGGTTCGATGCCGGCCTGCAGGCAATGGACCGTCACCATCGGCTCCATCCGCCGGTAGAGCTCGGGCGTCATGCCCATGACCTCGCGCAGCTCCTCGACCGTCGCGAACGGGCCGTTGCGCGGGCCGACCTTGCCGGCGCGCTCGTATTCCCGCCGCTCGGCGCCGCGCGGGCGGCGCTGGTCGTCGGGATCGCGCCAGTCGAGGATCGCGTCGGTCACCGCGTCGGCGTCGCGTCCGCCCATGCCGGCGACCTGGACCGCGCCGCGGATCAGCTCGCCCCAGCCGGTGTTGAGATCGATCTTGCCGCATTCGTCCTGCACCGTCGCCAGCACGACGCCGCCGCCGAGCCGGAGTTCGATCCCGCGCGAGCCATCAGGACGCAGCTGCGGTGCCTCGCGCGCATCGAGCAGCGCCAGGATGGCGCGCTGGATCCCGGCCTCGGCCAGGTGCCGCGCGCGCGCGGCGTCGAGATGGTTGCGCGCGAGCCGCGTTTCGGTGCGGGCGGAGACGCCGAGCCCGATCACCACCGCCGACAGCATGACCAGCATCCACAGCACGGTGATGAGCGCCATGCCGCGCTGCTTTTGCCCGCGCTGCCTGCACCGGCGCATCATCGCGGCCCCGCATCGAGCGGCAGACCGACGATCAGCGGCGGCCAGGCCGGCATCCTGGGATCGGCGTACTGCAGTTCCAGCCGCACCAGCTTCGGCAGTTCGTTGCGGCCGCGCCAGTCGGACCGCCACGAACCCTGGCGCGCGCCTTCGTCGACGCCGAAATAGCTCCAGCGCAGCGCCGCCACGCCCTGGACCAGCACCGCCCGCTCGGCCCCGGCATCGAGCGCAGCGCCTTCCCCCGCCGTCGGCTGGCGCGTCAGCACCAGCGCCCGGCCGCCGCCGGCCGCGTCCTCGAGCGCGATGCGCACCACGTAGAGCCCGCCGCCGCCCGGCCAGGGCGGCATCACCGCGATGAAGCCGAGACCGTCCGGCACGCCGGCGAACACGACCTGGTCGCGCTGGTTGACCAGGGTGCGCACCGGGCGGGCCTGGGAGAGGTAGCGGCGCAAGGTCGACTGGGCAATGCGCAGCGCCTCGCCCTGCTCGGCGCGCGTCTCGACCAGCACGCTGCCGCGCGCGCTGATCCCAAGCGCGGTGGCGAGCGCCGCCACCAGCAAGGCCAGCAGCGCCAGCGCCACGACCAACTCGACCAGGGTCATGCCGGACTGCCGGCGCCGGCGCGCGCGGATGTTCATCGTCGCCGCCGCACCAGCCGCAGCGTGGTCAGCGTGACTTCCTGCGGCTGCGGCTGCGCCTCCAGGCCCCAGGCAACGGTCACCGTCACTTCCAGCGGCACCAGCGGCATGCCGCCGTCGGCGGCGGCGGCGGGCACGACATAGTCGGGGTGCGGCCTGACCGACACGCGCCACAGATAGCCCTCGCCCGCCTCGCCCATCGTCTCGCCGGGTTGCAGCGCCTCGATCACGCCCAGCTCGGCCATGCGCGATTCGGCCAGCAGTACCGCGCGGGTATAGCGGTCCGCGTCGCCCGTGCCGCGCGCGGCCGCTCCCAGGATATGAAACCCGGCCGCGATCGCGCCGGCCACCAGGGCGAGCGCCACCAGCAGCTCCAGGAGCCCGAAGCCCCGTGCGCCGCGACGGGCCGTCCGCGCGGTCATTCCGCCGGCCATACCCGGCCGGTCAGCCAGTCGACATCGACGGCGACGCGCGCACCGCCGCCGCGGACCGCGAGCACGACCTGGCCGCCGGTCGACGCGCCGTCGGGGAAGAAATCGATCGCTGCGATGCGCGGCGTCAGGCGGCGCGCCTCCGGCACCTCGGCGGCGATGTCGAAGCCGCGCGGGATCGGCCGCCGCACCTGGCCCGCGCCATAAGCGCCGGCGCTGCCGTCGACGATGAAACGCACCTCGCGCCCGCCGGCGATGGCCGCGGAGCGCGCCTCGCGCAGCGAGGCCACCAGTTCGTGCGACGCGACGCGCAGCTCGCCCGACCCGATGGCGCGCCCGAGCGACGGCGCGACCATGGCGTAGACGATCGCCAGCAGCCCCAGCACCACCAGCAGCTCGACCAGCGTGAAGCCGGACTCGGCCGCAAGGGGCCGATCAATTGTTGAAGACGTCGGCGTTCTCGCCACTGCCGCCTCGCGTGCCGTCCGCCCCCAGCGAGTAGAGGTCGTAGGCCAGCCCCCGCTTGCTCGGCACCTCGTAGGCATAGGCCTTGCCCCAAGGATCCGGGGGCACCTCGCTGCCCTTGACGTAGGGCCCGCTCCACTTGACCGCGTTGGCGGGCTTCTGCACCAGCGCCTTCAGCCCCTCCTCCTGGGTCGGATACCGCCCGACATCCAGGCGGAACAGGTCGAGCGCCTGGGTCAGGTTCTGGATCTGCAGCTTGGCGACGTCGGACTTCGCGCGGCCGAGATAGTCGATCGTCCGCGGCACGACCAGCCCGAAGAGCAGGGCCAGGATGACCAGCACGACCAGCAGCTCGACCAGGGTAAAGCCTGCGGCGGCGAAGCCCTCGGCACGGCGGCGCCGGCAGTCTGCAAGCAAAGCGTTCATGCCCACCCTTTACACAATTCACAGCGCCAGCGCGTTCAGGCCCGCGATCGCCGCCAGCAGCGACAGGACGATGCCGCCCACCACCGCGCCGATCACCAGGATCAGCGCCGGCTCGATCACCGCCGTCAGCCGGCGCACCGCCACGTCGACCTCGCCGGCATAGATCTCCGCCAGGCGCGCGAGCATGTCCACCAGCCGGCCGCCCTCCTCGCCGACGCGGATGAGTTGCACCGCCAGCGGCGGCAGCACGCCGCCCTCCTCCAGCGCGTCGGCCAGGCGCTCGCCCTGCTTGACCCGGTCGACCGCGACCGCGGCGGCAGCGGCCACCGCGCTGTTCGGCACGGTATTGGCGACCAACCCCAGCGCCTCGGGCAGGGCCACGCCGTTGGCCAGCAAGGTCGCCAGCGAGCGCGACAGGCGCTCGACCGACACGCCCGATATCACCGCGCCGATGACCGGCAGGCCAAGCACGCGCCGGTGCAGCCGCGCGCGCCGCCGCGCATCGGCATAGCGCCAGCGTCCGGCGATCCACAGGACCAGCGCCGCGGCGGGCACGGTCCAGCCCCAGTCGCGCAGGAACGAGGATGCCGCGATCACCAGCCTTGTGGGCAGCGGCGGCACCTGGGCCGACTGGCGGAACAGCGTCTCGAACTGCGGCACGACCAGCGTCAGCAGCAGGATCACCGAGAACGCCGCGGCGAAAGCGAGGATCGACGGGTAGATCAGCGCGGTGCGCACCGACCGCGCCAGGCGCTGCCCGCGCTCCTGGTAGGCCGCGACCTGGTCCAGCACCTCGGACAGCGATCCGCCCGCCTCGCCGGCGCGCACCGCGGTGCGCAGAAATTCGTCGAAGCGATCGGGCATCGCGTCCATCGCCTCGGACAGGAGCGCACCGCCACGCACCCGCGCCAGCAGCGCGTCCGCCGCCGCCGCGACACGGTCGTCTGCGGTCGATTCGACCAGGATGCGCAGCGCCCGGTCCATCGGCAGCCCGGCCGACAGCAGCACCTGCAATTCGCGGGTGAACACCGGCACCAGCCGCGGCGGCAGCGCCTGCTTGCCGCGCTTGGGCTTGCGCGGCGCCGGCGCCTGCGGCTCGGCGCGCGGCTCGATGGGCGCCGGCGCGACCAGGGTGGGGGCGACCGCCTGCTGCTCCGGCGCGGGAGCGAGCGGCAACGCCTCCGGCGCCCGCTCGAAGCTCGCCGGCTCGACGGGCGCGATATCACGCGCTTCTCCTTCAGCGAGCGCGGCGGCGGGCGGCGTTGACGACGCCCGGCGCGTCTCGGCAGCGGCGATCGCGGCCGCCGCCTCCTGCCACTCCAGCCAAGCGGTTTCCGCCGGCGGGGGCGGCGGCTCAACCGCCGGCACGGGGACCGGCCCGGCCGGCGCTTCCTCGACCCGCGCCTCCGGTTGGGGCTCGGGCGCGTGATGTTGCGTGCGCTCGATGTCCCAGCGCAGCAAGGACGGCCGACGCTTCTCGCCCACAGCCGGCGCGTCTTCTTCCGCCGCGGCGACAGCCTCCGGCGCCGGTGAGACCTCGATAGGCGCGATCTCAAGGGACGCGGCGTCGGCGGCCGCGGCCGCGATCGGCCCGGCCTCCGCCTCCGGCGGCACTTCCTCGTCCAGCACCAGCGGCTCGTCGGTGTTGGCCGGCGTCTGTTCGAAAGGCGGCTCGGTCTGGATGCCGGCCGTCGACGAGGCGGCAAACTCCGCGCGCAGCGATTCGACCGCCTGGTCCAGCGTGATGCGCTCGATCGCCGGGGGCTCGCTCCGTACCAGGAGGGGGGGCGGCGTGTCGGTGGCGCGCGGCCCGGATAGGGTGGGTTCCACGGGTTCAGGTTTCGTGGGCTCGCGTTCCGGACTAGGCTCGACCGCCTGGGGCGTCTCCGCCGACGGCGATCCGAGCATCGGCTCGATCCGCTCCTCCTCCGGCACCAGCCGCATCGGGCGGGCTTCGCGCGCCGGCAGTTCCTCGACGCGCACGGGCAGGTGGCGCAACTCGCGCAGCCGCTCGATCGCGGCGCCGCGCGCGAGGGCCTCGAGCTCGCCCTCCACCACCTCGCCCGTCGGCGCCACGGCCTTGTAACGGAATCGCGCCATGCAGCCGGTCCCGCCCTACTCCGCCTGCGTCACGCGCAGGACTTCTTCCAGCGTCGTCTGGCCCGCCAGCGCTTTCGCCAGCCCGTCCTCGCGCATCGTGCGCATGCCCTCGCCGCGCGCCGCGCGCTCGATCTCGATCGCGTCGGTGCGCTCGAGGATCAGCCGGCGAATGCGGTCGGTGATCGGCAACACCTCGGCGACCGAGCTGCGGCCCAGGTACCCGCTGCCGGCGCAGCGCTCGCACCCCTTGGCGCGGTAGAGCACCGGCGGGCGGGCGCCCTTCGCCGCCGCCGGCGCCCCCGCAGCTTCGGCGGCCAGCCCGATCGCGCGCAGCGCCGCGGCCGATTCGGCGTAGGGCGTGCGGCAATGCGGGCAGAGCGTGCGAACCAGGCGCTGCGCCACGATCGCGCGCAAGGACGAGGTCAGCAGGTAGTTCTCGACCCCCATGTCGATCAGGCGCGTGATGGCGCCGGCCGCGCTGTTGGTATGAAGCGTCGACAGCACCAGGTGGCCCGTCAGCGCCGCCTGCACCGCGATGCGCGCGGTTTCGACGTCGCGGATTTCGCCGACCATGATGACGTCGGGATCGTGCCGCAGCACCGAGCGCAGGATGTTGGCGAAGCCGAGCCCGATGCGCTGGTTGACCTGGATCTGGTTGACGCCGGGAAGCTGGTATTCGACCGGGTCCTCGACCGTGACGATCTTGCGCTCCGGCCCGTTCAGGCGCTGCAGCCCGGCATAGAGCGTAGTGGTCTTGCCGCTGCCGGTCGGGCCTGTGACCAGCACGATGCCGTTGCCGTGTCCCAGCGCGTCGGTCAGGCGCTGTAGCGCCGTGTCGGCGAAGCCGAGCTTGCCGAGGTCGAGCGGCGCCTGCGCGCGGTCGAGGATGCGCAACACCACCGATTCGCCGTGCAGGGTCGGCACGATCGACACGCGCAGGTCGATGTCGCGCCCCTCCACGGTGGTCTTGCAGCGCCCGTCCTGGGCCAGGCGGCGCTCGACGATATCGAGCCCGGCCATCACCTTCACGCGGCTGACGATCGCGGGGTGCAGCTCGGGCGGCGGTGCCTCGATCGGCCGCAGCGCGCCATCGATGCGGAAGCGCAGGCGCAGGCTCCCCTCGAACGGCTCGACATGGATGTCCGAGGCACGGCGCGTCACGGCCTCGGCGATCAGCCGGTTGACCAGGCGGATCACCGGCGCGCCGCTGGCCAGGTCCTTCAGCCGCTCGACGTCCTGCGCCTCGGCCGGCTTGCGCGCCAGCGCGGTCTGCGCCGCCGCTGTCTGGCGCAGGCGCTCGGTCTCGGCCGCGCGGCCGTCGCCGTATAGCCGGTCGATCTGGCGCTCGAGCTCGGCCGGCACCGCGACCACCGGCCGGATCGCCTTGTCCACCAAGAGACGCAGCGCCTCGATCGCGAAACCGTCGAGGGGGTCGGCCATCGCCACGCGGATTTCCGAGACGGTCTCGGCGATCGGCAGCACGCGCGACTGGCGCAGGAAATCGACCGCCACCCGGTCGGCCAGGATTGGCCGCGGCGGGAAGTCGGCGCTGGCGGCGATGCCCAGCCCCAGGCTCTCGGCAAGCGCCTGGGCCATGTCCTCCTCGCTGACCAGGCCGAGGCGCGGCAGGATGTGGTGGATCGGCTCGCCCGAGACGGAGCGCAGATGCGTGGCGCGCTGCAACCCGCCGCGATCGATCTTGCCGCGGGAGAGAAGGATATCGGTCAGCTCGCGCGCCACGATGGTTCCCGTTCACCCCGCCGGAAATCGGAAATCGAGCGGCCCGTAGAGTACGACAAGCCACGTCCCCAAGGCGAGAAAGACCCCGAAGGCCACGGGCTGGCCGGCCTCGATCCGGCGGCGGCGGGCGACGGCATCGGCCACCGTCCACGCTAGCGCCGCCACGGCGGCGATCAGCACCACGCTGGGCAGGCCGATCCAGCCGGTCCACGCGCCGGCGGCCGCCAGCAGCTTGGCATCGCCGCCGCCCAGTCCCGTCCGCCCGCGCAACCGCCGATAGATGAACCCTAGCGCCGTGAGGACCAGATAGCCACAGGCGGCCCCGATCGCCGCTTCGGCCGGGCCGACCGGCCAGTGCGCGCCGCCTGCAAGACCAAGCGCGAGCCCGGCCAGCATCAGCGGCAGGGTCAGCGCGTCGGGCAGCAGGAAATGGCGGGCGTCGATCAGCGCCAGGGCCAGCAGCATCCACCCCAGGGCGCAGATCGCCCACAGCGGCCAGCCCGTCGGCACCGTCCAGGCCGCCCAGGCCGCGAGCCCCAGCGCGGCCAGTTCGGTCAGCGGATAGGCCGGCGGGATCGGCGCGGCGCAGGACCGGCAGTGGCCGCGCCGCAACAGCCAGCCGAAAATCGGAATCAGGTCGACCGGCCCCAGCGGGGTTGCACATTGCGGGCAGGCCGAGCGCGCCCACAGGATTGGCAAGCCGCGCGGCAGGCGCCAAGCCAGGGTTGCCAGGAAACTGCCAACAAACGGGGCGGCCACCAGGGGACCCGCCACCAGGAAGCCGGGATTCGATGAAAAAGCCATGACGGCCCTCTATAGCACCATCGCCTTCGGGCTTTACCGGCGATGGCCAAGCACTTCATAATGCGGCAAATCGGCCGTGCCGACAGGGGGAGAGCCGTGATCCGAGTTGGGTGGGATATGCGCGTGGCGCGCCTGGCGCTGGCGACCGCAGCAAGCATCGCTGCATGGCCGTTGGCGGCATCGGCACAGGATCTCAAGATACCGCTGTACGCGGCGGACGCCCATGTCGGGGTCACGTCCTGCGGCGGCAGCACCTGCCACGGCGCCGTCGAGCCGTTCAAGGGCTCGAACGTGCTGCAGAACGAGTTCGTCACCTGGCAGCGCGAGGACAAGCACAGCCGCGCCTATGCCGTGCTGATGAACGACCGCTCCAAGCGGATCGCCCGCAACCTGGGGCTGGAGGCGGCCCATACCGCCAAGCTGTGCCTGGACTGCCATTCCGACAACGTGGCGCAGGACATGCGCGGCCGGCAGTTCCAGCTTTCCGACGGGGTGGGCTGCGAATCCTGCCACGGCGGCGCGCGGCGCTGGCTGGGCACCCATGTCGCCGGCGCGACGCATGACGAGAACGTCAAGGCCGGGCTCTATCCGACCGACGATCCGGTGCTGCGCGCCAAGCTGTGCGTGTCCTGCCATTTCGGCGTGGCGTCGGACACCAAGTTCGTCACCCACAAGATCATGGGCGCGGGCCATCCGCGCATGCCGTTCGAGCTGGACACGTTCACGACCATCCAGCCGGCGCACTACGTGGTCGACGACGACTATCGCAAGCGCAAGAAGTCGCCGTCGGGCGTGCAGGTGTGGGCGATCGGCCAGGCCATGCAGATGGCCGCCATCCTCGAATCGGTGCTGGACGGCAGCCGCAACCGCCAGGGCGTGTTCCCCGAGCTGGTCGCGTTCGACTGCCATGCCTGCCATCACCAGATGAGCCAGGAGATCGACCTGCGCTGGCAGGGCCGGCGCGGCGTCGGCCTGCCGCCCGGCTATCCGCGCTTCAACGACGCCAACCTGGTGATGATGCGGGTGATCGCCAACCGCATCGACCCCGAGTTGGGGCGTCGCCTGGCCGCGCGCACCACCGACCTGCATAAGGCGGTTGCCGGCGGCTTCGATAGCTACCAGTCGAAGGCGCGTGACCTGCTGGTGGCCGTCAACGACATGGCGCGGCGCGCCGCCGCGCACGGCTTCTCGAAGGACGACATGCAGGCGGTGCTGACCGGCCTTCTGGACGAAGGCAAGGCCGGCGAGCTGTTCGACTACGCCGCCGCCGAGCAGGCGGTCATGGCGCTGGGCTCGATCATCAGCGCCATGAAGACGGCGGGCGCCATCGACGCCGCCCAGCTCGAGAAGCTGAACGCGCAGCTCGAGCGCTGCTACGCCGCCACGGCCGACGACGAGCTGTTCCGGCCCGGCGATTTCGCCGCCGCGATCGAGGGGTTCCGCGGCCTGGTCCGCTAAAGCCAAGGCCGCCTTCTCTTTCCGCCTTCGGCCGGCCCCTTGCTGGGCCGCGTCCGTCTGTTAACGGTTGCTTTACGACGGCCTGGTAGCGTTGCGGCGCGCGATACCGCCCGCGGGACGCACGTCGGATGAGCCAACCCAAGTCCCTGAATTTGTGTCAAAAATCCCCCTGGATCGCCGAGGGCGCGGCGCTTGCCGCGCTGGGCGAGGCGCTGGAGGCCGTGCTGGCGGCCGAGGCCGGACATGGCTTCGCGGTCGCGGCCGACCGGCTGCGGTCCCTGGCCGCCCAGGCCAAGGCCGCGCGCGACGCAATCGACCCGACGGGCACCTTCGCGGGCGGCGGCTTCATGGGCGCACGAGCTCTGCCGCAGTAGTTTAGAAAGATCGATTCAGGACCCGTCCCGGCACGAGCCGGCTGAACCCTACTGCGCCGGCTTCTCCGCGGCAGGCTGCGGAAGGGCCGCGTTCGTGCCCGGGCGCGGCAGGCGCGGCGACGGCAGGAAATCCTGCTTCTGCACCGGATCCTTGACCGTATAGAGCTGGCCGGCCGGGTCGAGGAAGAGCTTGCGCATCTCGCGCAGCGTGAAGGGCCGCGAGCCGAGGCGGCCGAAGCCGGCGATCTGGTTGCCGGTCTCATCCACCGAGCGGTCACGCTCAAGCGGCCGCGACAGCGCCAGCGCCCGGTGCTCGGTCTTGTTCCAAGCGATCAACTCGGGCTTCGGCTCGGGCGCGAAGCCGTAGAAATTCGGCTGGCTGTCGGGCGAGGTGAGCTGGATGACCTTGAGACCGTTCCGGCCGTCGGCGACATAGGCGAACAGCGACGCGTTGGTCGTGCCGACGATGACGTCGTTGGCGTCGTTGATCTTCCCGTCGGCCGTATACTGCATGTAGAGCTTCGGCTTTTCCGGGTTCTCGACATCCACGATCATCAGCCCGTCGGCGCCCGCCGCGACATAGGCATAGGTGCGCGATACGAAGACATGGCGCGGGTCCTTGATCGCGAACTGGGCGCCCGGGACGACGCGCGGCTGGTCGGGCCGCGTTACGTCGACGACGTTCAATCCGCCTTCGCCCACCGTGAACAGGTAGCGGAACTCGATCGCCGTGCCGCGCACGCCCGCCAGCGGGATGCGGGCCGCGACCCGCGGCTTCAGCGGCACTTCCATGTCGACGACGACGACTTCCTTCGGCGTCGGGATATAGAAGTAGGTCCCGGCGATGGTCAGGTGCGTCGCCCCGGTCAATACGCCGCCCTCGTTCCAGGTCAGCGCGCGGTTCAGGAAGTTGTTGCTCGGCCCGGCGTCGTGCATCGCGCCGATGTCGGTCAGGATCAGGCCCTCTTCCGCGTCCGTGATGAACGCGTAGCGGTAGATCTCGTGCATCGGCTGTTCCTGGTTCACGATCCGCATGAAGTCGCTCTTGTTGCGGTCCCAGTGCACGGGCTGGGTGGTCGCGAGCTGGACGCAGGTGGCGTTCTTGGTGGCGAAGCCGGGGCTCTGGCCGAGCGGCGATACCGGCGCGCGGATCACGCGGTGGGAAACGCCCTTGTTGGCGATCGAGGCCGCGTCATAGGCCCAGAAGCCGTCCTTGCCCTGCGCCGCGTAGACATACTCGCCGCGCAGCGTGAGGCAGCGTATGTCGCCCGCGCCGCTGGTGTAGCTGTTCTTCAACTCGCGGCCGCGGTCCTGGTGCTGCTTGTACCAGTCGGGATAGGCGTACTTGTGCAGGTAGCTGCCGATCACCGCCTGCGGCTCGTCCCATTCCGTCACCTGCACCGCGTCGAACCCGCCCTCGCCGCCGACCCAGGCGTTGAAGCCGACGAAGTTGATGAAATTGGTCCCCAGCCCCAGGGTCTGGGCCATGATCGCGTTGTTGTCGTTGTCGGCCGACACGTGGCAGTCCGAGCAGGTCTTGGTCTCTTCCTTGCGTTCGGTATGCGGATAGTGCGGGTTGAACACCTGGCTGGAGTAACCGCTGGCCGCGATCGGCGCCTGCTGGATGTAGATGCGCTCGCGGTTGATGTTGGTCGACGACAGCACCAGCGCCGAGGTCGAACGCACGGGCGCCACGGTGTTGTTCTTCACCGTGCCGTGCTTGCCAAGGATGAATATCTCGTCGCGCGCGACCTGCGGGTTGTAGGACGCCCAGTTGCGCGTCTCGCCGCCTTCGAAATGATGCCGCTCGGTCTTCCAGTTGGCCTGGATCGGCAGGTGGCAGCCGCCGCAGCTCGTGGTCCAGCTAAGGTGGCAGGTGAAGCACTCGACGTTCTCGTCCTTGTGCGCGCGCTGCTCGGCCGGCACGCCGGGGCCCCACTTCATCGACGTGCCCTGCGACATCAGCTTCGCGCGCGCCGCCTTCTCGTTGTAGCGCGGATGATTGGGGTCGACCGTGTCCTTGACCAGCGACACTTCCCACTCGAGGTTCGGGAAGACCGCCGAGCGCTGGATCAGCTTGTTGCCGACCCATTCGAACCGCTTGCGCCCGTCGCTGAGCCGCAGCAGGCGCAGATCGCGCCCACCGGGCTGGGCCGCCGGCCCGGAGGTCTGCAGCGACGGATAGGCGCTGGCGGTGCCGTGGCAGTCCTTGCAGCGGATCTCGATCGCATTGGCGACTTCGCCGTAGAGGTAGCCGTTGCCGTGCGCGTCCTGGGAGAAATGGCAGTCCACGCACTGCATGCCGAAATCGACATGGATCGACGCCATGTGGACGGACTTCTTGAACTTCTCCGGGTCGTCGTTCGACACCTTGTTGCCCTTGGCGTCGAGCAGGTTGCCCTTGCGGTCGCGCTTGAAGATGCCGCGGAAGTTCCAGCCGTGGCCGTGATAGTCGGCGAACTGCGTGCTCTTGTTGTGGATGTTGTTGTCGGCGACGCGCTTGGTGAAGTCGACGTCGGACCACTTGCCGCGGATCACCGCCTCTTCCGGATTGCGGTCGAGCGCCTCGCGCATCTCGCTGTTCGACGGATATTTCTGCTTCTCCGGGAACATGTTCGGCGCGTCGGATTCGTAGTCCCACATGGTGTAGCCGAGCATCGAATTGAGGAAGATGTTCGGCTGGTGCATGTGGCAGACCATGCACTGCGCGGTCGGAATGGCGTTGGTGAAGCTGTGCTTCAGCGGATGGCCGGGCACGCCATGCGGAATGGTGGGATCGACCGACTGGCTGGTGCCGTCATGCCCGAACTTGGCGTAGGGCCCGGAATGGCGCGGGTCGCGGTCGTTGGCATAGACCACGTGGCACGACCCGCAGCCGGACGTGCGATAGTCGCCGGGTTGGTCGTTGGTGCCGAGGAACCAGGTGAACGGGTCGTTGAGGCGCGTCTTGTGGATGTTGATGACCGGAACGGCGATGCGCAGGCCGGTCGCCTCGGCCCGGTTGGACTGGCGGATGTCGGGCCGGCCCGGCTCTTCGAGCCGCTGCAGCTGGCCCAGCGAGTTGGGGTTACCGATCTCGGGGAACTGGGTGATGATGTTGCGCCCGCCGCGCTCGAACACGCGGAAGATGTCGCCCGGCGGCAAGGTCTCCCAGGTCGGCAGCGGCACCATCTGCGGGATAACGCCGCGCGCCAGCTTCGGCTGGTCCATCTGGCCGGGGCTGACCAGCACGGCGTTGACGCCCTCGCGCGTGTAGCCTTCGCCGGCGATGTAGTTCTTGAACGGCAGGATGTTGTTGTTGTAGGCAGCGCCGCCCCACAGCAGCGCGCCCGTGGCCATCATGCTGCGTTCGGCGCGATGGATGATGTTCTCGTGGCAGGCGCCGCAGGACTCGCGCGCCGCGCGCAGGTCGCTGGGGTTGATGAAGCGGATGAATTCCGGCGCCTCGCGGTTGAGCAGCGTGTAGCTGCGCACCGGGTTGGCGCTGGCGGGATAGCTCCAGGCGATCGGATAGCGCGGCAGGACATGGGCCTTGTTCTGCGCCTCGAAATAGGCGGGATCGCCCTTCTTGGCGCCGGCGGGCGCCCTCACCTTGGGATCGCCGCCGTGGCAGTCCGCGCAGCCCAGGATCACGCCCTCGCTGATGTGCATGGTCTGCGAGTCGGTCTGGGTATGGCAGGACATGCAGCCCGCGGTCTTGGCGTCGGCCTCGGCCTGGCTCTGCACCCGCGGCGCCGGCGGCTGCGTGGTGTAGACGATCTTCTGCGCCGTCTCGCCTTCCGAGGCGAACGCAGGCGACGCCACCGCCAGGAGCATCGCCCCCAGCGCCGCCCGGATCACGTGTCGAAATCCCACCCCCACGCGAAGCACCCTAGTAGGTCAAGATCAGGTTGGCGAGGATCGAGTAGAGCGGATCCTGGTCCTGCCCGTCGAACGAGTAGATGCGCTTCAGCCCCTCGCCCGGGACCAAGACGGCGCCCGACAGGCGGAAGACGATGTTCTGGTTGTTGAGCGGGCGATAGGTCGCCGCCGCCGACAGGTCCCAGCCGATGCTGTTGGAGATCGAGCCCTGGTTGCGCAGGAACTCGAGATTGGACGTGTCGGCGAAGCTCAGGTGGTTGATGTTCGTCGTCAGGCGCAGTTCGGGCAGGATGTCGAAGTCCGCCCCGGCACCGATCAGCATGATGCCGGGGTTGTTGAAGTTCGACTGCCCGTGCTCCTTCGAGCTGCGCAGGTCGGCCGTCACGCTGTTGCGCTGCTTCAGGCCGACGCCGCCGCCGCCGATGAACGGGATGCCCTGGCGGATCCAGTAGCTGGTGTCCGCGCCGGCGATCTGGGGGTTCTCGAAGATCGCGGAGAAACCACCCTCGACATCGTCGTTCGGATCCTTGTCGCCGCTGGCGTAGACGATCGAACCGCGCACGCGGATCCAGTCGAAGTCGATCGACGGCTCGGCGGCGAAGAAGTAGGCGCGGATGTCGGCCTCGCGCCCGGTCATCTGGTTGTGGCTGTCGGTGCCGAACGCGCCGTAGACCGAGTGCGTCAGGTTCACGCGGCCGAAATGCCCGTCTCCGTTGTAGCCGACATAGGTGACATTGTAGCGGTGCGGACGCTCGTCCCCCAGCGAGGCGGGACGCTGCAGGAAGTCGTTGTCGTCGTAGAAGAAGCGGTCGTTCTCGCGGTTGCGGTTGTGGACCACCGTGAACTGCGGCGTGTAGCCGATCGTGAACAGGTCCTGCAGATACACGTTGGCGAGGAAGATGTCGTCGTCGCGCACGCGGCGCAGCACGTCGTTCTGACCGCTGTTGGTATCCTTGTCCAGCCGGCGGAACCAGGCGACGTTATACTGCAGCTTGTTGTTGAAGCGGTTGCCGAACAGGCGCGCGCCGAGCTGGCTGTCCTGGAACAGGAACCCGCGGAAGTCGCTCGAGAAGGGCTGGATGCCGACGCGGATCGATTCGAAGTCGAAGCGCTCCGACACGTTGTGGATGTGGTAGTCGACGAAGCCCTCGGCGACGCCCAGATGCGTGTCGTTGCGCACCGTGCCCT
>JADLEG010000102.1 GCA_020846275.1 Alphaproteobacteria bacterium | reverse complement strand
CCGCCGACCAACTTCTACTATTTCGGCGTCCCGGTCGCGATCGTGACGGTCGAGGCCTTCCGGCGCGCCGGGCCCAACCCGACCCGCGAGAAATGGATCGCCGCGATGGAGTCGATCACCGATTTCGACACCGGCGTCCTGGCCGACAAGGTCAGCTATGGCAAGGACAAGCATGTCGGGGTGAGCCGGATGTTCGCCGTCGGCCTGGACAAGGACGGCAAGCAGACGGTCTACACGAGCTGGGGAAAGGCGCTGCCCGAATAGCAGCGCGAACCTGAAGCGCAGCGCATTGGCCGGGGGGCCGGGGGCATGCGCCCCCGGGCGTCCCCGGTCCTTCGTCCGGCAGGGTTCGATCCCCATGGTGCTGGTCCCGTGCTAGCCTTGTTCCCGCAACTCGTCGTCAGCGGCATCGCCACGGGCATGCTCTATGCCCTGATCGCGCTGTCGATGACGGTCGGCTATCGCGCCACCACGGTGGTCAATTTCGGCCATGGCGACATGGTGATGGCCGGCGCCTACGCGGTCTTCGTCTTGCTGGGCTCCGGCATGCCGTTCCTGCCCGCGATGGTGCTGGCGCTGGCGCTGCTGTTCGCATTCGGCGTCCTGACGCAGCGGGTCTTCATGCAGCCGATCATCGCCGGGCCGCATCTGTCGCTGGCGATCATGGCGCTGTCCATCGGCTATGCCGTGCGCGGCGGCGCGCGCCTGGAATGGGGCAGCGAGGTCACGACCCTGACCCGGCCCTACCCGCAGGACGCCTTCATGGTCGGCTCGGTCGTCTTCACCACGGACGACCTGGTGATTTCCGGCGTCGTGCTCGGGCTGCTGCTGGCGCTGTTCGTCGTCTTCCACCTGACGCCGATCGGTCGGCTGATCCAGGCGATCTTCCAGTCGCAGCGCGGCGCGGCGCTGGTCGGGATCAACGTCCACGCGTTCCACGGCATGATGTGGGGCGCGGGTGCCGCGCTGGGCGCGGCGGGCGGCGTGCTGCTGGCGCTGATCGTGCCGCTGTCGCCGGACATGGGCGTGTGGACCTTGCTGCGCGGTTTCGCGGCGATGACGCTCGGCGGCTTCGGATCGCTGCACGGCGCCGTGATCGGCGGGTTGCTTCTGGGCATCATGGAAAAGCTGCTCGGCTTCTACGTCTCGACCGTCTTCATCGACATCACCGCCTATCTGGTGACGATCCTGGTGCTGCTGATCCGGCCGAGCGGGCTTTTCGGCCGGCAAGCAAGCATCAGGGTCTGAGCGCCAACCGTGACCGACATTGCCAAGAAGGAATCCCTGCCGGCCGGCGGCAGGTCGCGTAGCCGGATCGGACGGAGCGTCTTCTGGCTGATCCCTATTCTTCTGCTCCCGGTGCCGCTGTTCCTCGACCAGTACCGGCAATACGTCGTCAACCTGATCCTCGTCTACGTCCCGGTCGGAATCGGCTTCAACATCGTGGTCGGCAATCTGGGGCTGCTGGCTTTTTCCAACGTGGCCTTCTTCGGCATCGGCGCCTATACCTCGGGCGTGCTGGCGCTGAAGCTCGGCCTGCCGTGGTGGGCGACCGTCCTGCCCGCGGGGATCATGGGCGCGCTCGCCGGCTCCGCCGCCAGCGTCCCCGCCCTGCGCGGCGTGCGGCTGTTCTACCTGGCGATCATGACGCTCGCCTTTGGCGAACTGCTGCGCTGGGTCTATATCCGCTGGGTGCCGGTGACGGGCGGCTCGTTCGGCATGGCGGTGCCGAAGCCCAGCGTGTTCGGGTTGCCGCTTCTGACCGAAGGCCACAAATTCTACGCGTTCCTGTTCCTCGTGGTGCTGATGGTCATCCTGACCAACCGCCTGCTGCGCTCGCGCTTCGGCCGCGCCTTCATGGCGATCAAGAGCAACGAGCAGGCCGCGGCGGCAATGGGCATTCCGACCGATCGCTACATACTGCTCGCCTTCGCCTGGGGTGGGTTCGTCGTCGGGATCGGCGGATCGATGTACGCGGCCCTTGTCGGCCATGTGACGCCGATCGCCTTCGACCTGACGGAACTGATCCTGGAGTTCGCGATCATCATGGTCGGCGGGCTCGGCAGCCTGGTCGGCTCGGTCCTGGGCGCCATCGTCATCACCTCGGCGCCGGAATTCTTCCGCAACTGGCTGGGCTTCCAGGAACTGCTGTTCGGCGTGCTGATCGTGGTCGTCATCCTGTTCCTGCCCCGCGGCCTGGCGAGCCTGCTGGCGCGGCTGCACCCGATCTTCGTCGACCGCTACTACAGGGACTGACATGGCGGCGCTGCTCGAGCTCACCGACGTCTCGGTCCGGTTCGGCGGCCTCACCGCGGTCGACAACGTGTCGCTGTCGGTGGCGGCGGGCGAGGTGTGCGCGCTGATCGGCCCCAACGGCGCCGGCAAGACCACGCTGTTCAACGCCGTATCGGGCAATGCGGTGATCAACAGCGGGGCGATCCGGTTCCAGGGCGAGGAAATCCACCGCCTGACGCCGCACCAGATCTCCGCCAAGGGCGTGCGCCGCACCTTCCAGAACGGCGGGCTGTTCGCCCACCTGACGGCGCTCGAGAACGTGCTGGTCGGATTGCACACGCGGGTCGACAGCAGCTTTCTCGGCCTGCTGGCTTCCGCGCCGGCGTCCCGGCGCGCGGAATCGGCCGCTACGGCGCGGGCGCGCGAGCTGCTGGACCTGATGCAGGTCGGCCATGTCGCCGACAACCTGGCCTCCGACCTCTCGGGCGGGCAGCAGCGCATGGTCGAGATCGTGCGCGCGCTGGCGACCGAGCCGCCGCTCTTGCTGCTCGACGAGCCAGCCGTCGGGCTTGCCCCGCACATGCGCGAGCAGCTCGGCCAGATCATTCGCCGCCTGGCCGGCGAGCGCGGCATCGGCATCCTGTTGATCGAGCATGCGATCGAGCTGGTCATGAACGTGTCGGACCGCGTGGTGGTCCTGAACTACGGCAAGAAGGTCGCGGACGCGCCGCCGGCGCAGGTTCGGGCCGACAAGGCCGTGCTGGAGGCCTATCTCGGCCATGCCTGAAGAGATGCTGGTCGCAAAGGGCGTCGAAGCCGGCTATCCGAACAAGCAGATCCTGTTCGGCGTCGACTTCTCCGTGGGCAGGTCCGAGGTCGTGGCGCTGCTCGGCGCCAACGGCAGCGGAAAGTCGACGGCGCTCAACACGATCAGCGGGTTCGTGCGGCCGCTGGCCGGGTCGATCCGGTTCGACGGCGCGGAGATCGCCGGCATGCCGCCGCACCAGATCTTCCGCCGGGGCGTCATCCAGGTGTCCCAGGCGCGCGACCTGTTCCCGGACATGACGGTCGAGGAAAACCTGCTGCTCGGCGCCTGGGTGCGCGGCGGCGAGACCGCGACGCTGCTGGAGGGGCTCTATCGCTCCTTCCCGCGGCTGGCGGAGCGCAAGACGCAGATGGTGCGCCTGATGTCCGGCGGCGAGCAGCAGATGGTGGCGATCGGCCGCGCGCTGATGGGACGTCCGAAGATCCTGCTGCTCGACGAGCCGTCCGGCGGACTGGCGCCGACCTTCGTGAACGAGATCGCCGCGATCATCGCCACGCTGAAGAAGACGGGCATCGCGATGGTGATCATCGAGCAGAACATCAAGCTGGCGCTATCGGTGGCCGACCGTTTCCTGATCCTGCGCGATGGGCGGGTGACGCAACGTCACGACATCAGCGCGGGCGCGGCGGACGAGAAGGAGATCGTTCGGAGCATCTATCTCTAGCCGGCCGGTTCGGCGCCGGCTGTCAATCGGCGGCGGGCAGCACGATCTCGATGGCAAGGCCGCCCGTGGGCCGGTTCGCGGCGCTGACCTTGCCGCCCAGCGATTCCACGTTGCGGCGCACGATCCACAGGCCCAGGCCGGCATGCTCGGCGCTGTTCGCCGCCTTGGCGGCCTCGGCCGCCTGGTCCTCCGGCCGGCGCAGCGAGACGTAGCGATCGAAGATATGATCGATCTCGCCGGGCCGGATTCCCGGCCCCTCGTCCTCGATGCGCAGGATGACGTCCTTGCGCCGCTTCTGCAGGGTGATCGCGATGGACTTGCCGCGCGGGCAGAAGCCGATCGCGTTGTCGAGGATGTTCTCGACCACGACATCCAGGATTCCCTTGCCGGCCATAACCCGGATCTTGGGTTCCAGCTTGGAATCGATGCGCACGTCGCGGTCGACGATGGCCTGGCGGAAGCGCAACAGCACCTCGTCGACAACCATCGTCAGGTCGATCGGCACCTGCGGCGCATCGATCAGGTCGGCGGTGTGGCGATCCAACCGCTGCGCCAGGTTCACCTGCACGCGCAGGCGTTCGAGCGACGATTCGATCAGCCGCACCGCCCGCTGCAGCTTCGCGTCATCCACGGCGGCGGCGCGCTTGATGGGCTCCAGCGACAGGGCGATCGTTCCAAGCGGCGCCTTGATCGAATGGGCGTGATCCTCGGCGCGCTGGCGGATGCCCTGGGCCGTCGCGCGAAGGTCGTGGACCAGCCGGTCGAACTCCATGGCGACGCTGGTCAGTTCGGGCGCCACCTTGTGGTCGGCGAAGGACGGTCCCGCGGTGCGCCCCTTGCGCATCTGGCGGGTGACGCGGCTGAAATGCTTCAGGCTGCGCGAGACGCTGACGGCCATCAGCGCCGCCAGGATCGCGAAGGCCAGGTAGCTCAGCGCCGCGAAGCGGATCTCGGGCGTGCGCCAATAGGGCCGGCCGATCGAGGTGTCCAGGAACTCGGCCGTGTTGTGGACCGACACCAGCAGCCAGCAACCGGTATGCGCCTTGATCGGGACGAGCGAGGTCAGCAGTTCCTCGCTGCCGTCGCGCTGGCGGTAGCGGATGTCGAGCGGGCGCTCCCAGCTGCAGCTCTCGGACAGCCGCGCGATGACGCCTTGCTCCGCCAGCGTGTTGAGCTCGGTCCCGACCTGCGAGGGCGCAAGGCTCGGCGCGGAGGCGACGTAGTAGAACTCCTGGGGACCGGTCGTCCCTGTGGGCTGCAGCAGCAATCGCAGCGTCGTGCCCGGGTCGATGTACCGCGCCAGCTCGCGGTTGAGCTGGGGAAAGCGCGCGGGGTCGAGCTGGTCCAGCAGCGGGGTGAGTATCTGGGCGATCAGCCAGGTGCGGTCCTTCATGCTGCGGATCACCAGATCGCGGGCATGACGGTCCGCGGCCTCGAACTGCCCGTAGAGCACTACGGGAAGGCCAACGAAGATCCCGACCAGGACCACCAGCTTCAGCGTCAGCGACGCAAAAGCCCGGCGGGCGACTCGCAGCGCTTCAGCGAACGCAGGCGGCTGCCGAACGCCAGCGATATCCAAAGGCCGGATAGTTTTCGATTTCGGTAAAGCCAGCATCGATGGTGCGGAACTTGTTTCGGATCCGTTTCATGGAAGAGCGCACGTTCGTGCGGAAGCCCTCGTCGCCGCTGCCGGCAATGAACCCCGCGCGGTGGACGCAATCATAGATCGCCCGGTACGACACGTAGTCGCCGGCCTGCTCGATCAGCCGGTGCACGATGTTGTACTCGGTCACGGTCAGGTTCACGTCGGTCTCGCCCCAGTAGGCGCGGCTGATCCGCGGCCGCAGGACCAGCGGGCCGCAGACGATCTTCTCCTCGCGCACCAGGGTGGGCGGCTGCTTGCCGGCTTCGACGATCAGCCGGACGCGCTTGGCGAGAATCTCCGCGCCCCTGGCCTTGTCGACGAAATCCAGCGCGCCGTTGTCCAGCGCCTCGCTCTCGTAGTCCAGCGCGGGCAGCCCGGTCAGGAACACGACCGGCAGCATCACGCCGCGCCGACGAAGCTGCGTCAGCACATCCAGGCCGGACATGGTCTGCAACCGCCAGTCGAGCACCACCACGTCGGCGCCATGCCCGGCTGCGAAGTATTCCAGCGCCGGGGGGCCATCCTCGAATCCGACGACGTTGAAGCCGTGTTCCGCCAGTTCGCCGATGACGGCCTCGCGGTAGTCGGGATCGTCGTCGACCAGGACCAGGTTGGCGACGAAGCCTGCCCGCGGGCGGGCGGCGGCTTCATCGGGCGAGGGCGCTGAGTTCGTATTGGCGAAGGCAGTCGTGTTTGCGGCTTGCGCTGTCGTCATTACTTGTCACCTCGTAGGCAAGGGAGCGGAACGTCTGGCTTTGGACCTCCGGGTAGAGCGAGATCGACAGGGTGCAGTTGGCCTTTCGATAGTGCCACACTTTCCCCGGCGCCCTGGCTTCGCTCTCCGTCGGCGCGCCCAGCACGGCGAGAAGCTGGGATTCGTTCAGCCCGACCAGCTTCGCCGGCAGGCTTGATGGCGGCTCCGGCTCGGGCGGCGGCGGAGGCTCTGCCGCCGCCGGCGCGGGCAGCGGCTGCAACGGCTCAGGCCGCGCCATCGTCGGGCCGCCCACCGCGGCCATGGTCTCGGCCATCGAGGGGCCAGCGGTCGATTCGGTCGCTTCCGGCGTGCGCCGCGCCTTCGCTACCGGGCGACGGGGCGACTTGTCGGGCTGCGCTCTCGGCGTCGGAAACTCGTTGGCGTCGGCGGGCTTGGGGCGCGCGATGCGGTCGGGCTGATCCGGCAGCGCGGCCAGTTCGCTGTTATACGCCACGGCATCCTCGCCGCTCGTCAGGGCCTCGACCGCGGCGTCCAGCGTCCCGCAGGCCGGCAGCGCCAGAAGGGCAGCCATCAGCAGCCAGCGGCTTGCCGCCGCCGTCCCCGCGTTGCTCCGCAATTCAGACCCGGACATCATCGTGGCGTTCATCAGCCTCGCAACCGGACATCGAAACGGCAAGAACTATAGCCACCCTTTGCCGACAGGTTTGTTGATAACTCGCGTCGCTCGCCCATTCTGGCGCCATCGCTGACCGTTGTTTCAAGCGCGGCATCCGGAGCGGCACGCTCACCGGACGCATCCCCAGCGCGGCACAGTCGGGTTCAAACCCGCTTCTATCCCGCCGGTCCATTTCGGACCTGATCCCACGACGCGGCTTGTGCGTCGCAATATGGCGCGGCCATGTTGTCAAAATCGCCGGTAAGTGCAAGCAGACTCGGCGAGGCCAGGGCGAAAACGCCTAAATTGGCCCTTAAGTTGCCCGTACGTTCTGGCGATATACTCTTATTGAGAGTAAACAACCCACATTAAACACTTACATCGCCCTGGCGGCGCCCGCCCGGGCCTGGCGATCAGGCCTGAACCGAGGCACCCAGGAATTCGATCGCGGCCTGCATGCCGCCCTTGCCATGCGGGATGGCGAGGGCCTGCAGGCCGACCTCGACCACGCCCAGCGTGCCCAGCACCATCGGCGCGTTTACGTGTCCCATATGGGCGATGCGGATCGCCTTGCCCGAAAGCTCGCCGATGCCGGTCCCCAGCACCACGCCGCATTTGCGGCTGCAATACTTGCGCAGCGCCCCGGGGTCGTGGCCGCCCTGCATCAGCACGGTGGTCACCGTGTCCGACCGCTCGCCCGGCTCGGCGATGTTGAAGGTCAGCGCCTGGCCCTCGGACCACACGCCGACGGCGCGGCGCACCGCCTCGGCCAGCAGGCGGTGACGCAGGAATATGTTCTCGAACCCCTCCGCGAAGATCATGTCCATCGCCTTGCGCAGCGCGAACAGCAGGTGCTCGGGCGGGGTGCCGGCATATTTCATGTAGTGCTCTTCGCCGTCGCGGAAGGTCCAGTCCCAATAGGGCGTGCGCAGATTGGCGCGGCGGTGCGCCTCGCGGCCGCGCTCGTTGGTGGCGACGAATCCCAGGCCCGGCGGGGTCATCAGGCCCTTCTGCGAGCCGGACATCGCGACATCGACGCCCCAGCCATCCATGTCGAACGGCATGCAGCCGAGCGAGGCCACCGTGTCGACCATGAACAGGGCGGGATGGCCGGTCGACTTCATCACCCGGCCCAGCGCCTCGATGTCGTTGACGACGCCGGACGCGGTGTCGACCTGCGCCACCAGCACGGCGCGGATCGCGTGCGCCTTGTCCCGGCGCAGCCGCTCCTCGAGTTCGGCCGGCCGTACGGCGCGGCGCCAATCGCCCTTCAGCACCTCGACCTCGACGCCAAGCTGCGCGGCCGTCTCGCCCCAGCCGAGCGCGAAGCGGCCGCTTTCCAGCACCAGGATCTTGTCGCCGCGCGACAGCACGTTGGTCAGCGCGCCCTCCCAGGCGCCATGCCCGTTGGCGATGTAGATGTAGCAGCGGCCGTCGGTGCGGAAGAGCTTGCCGAGATCGGCCAGGATCGTCTCGGTAAGTTGCAGCATCGGCCCCGCGTAGATGTCCAGGGCCGGGCGCTGCATCGCCTGCAGCACCTCGTCGGGCACGGTGGTCGGACCGGGGATCGCCAGGAATTCGCGGCCAGAACGAACGGTCATCGCATTCGCGTCCTCTTGACGGAAGGGCGGGGCCACGGCACGCGCCATGGCGGGCGGGAGAAGATAGTTTTGCTACGCCCCGTTGTCCACGCCGCCCGGCGGCAAGGCGGCTTCAGGCCCTCCGGGCGGCCTGAATTGCCGCCCAGACCCGCTCGGGGGTGGCGGGCATGTCCAGATGGCGCACGCCCAGGGGGGCGAGCGCGTCGCAGATCGCGTTCATGGTCGCGGCGATGGCGCCGACCGTGCCGGCCTCGCCGACCCCCTTGGCGCCGAGCGTGTTCACATTCGTGGGCACCGAGCGCATCTCGATCGTGATCGGCGGGATATCGGTCGCGCGCGGTATCGCGTAGTCCATGAAGGATCCGGTCAGCAGCTGCGCCGAGCCGGGGTCGTTGACGATGCGCTCCATCAGCGCCTGGCCCATGCCCTGCGCGACGCCGCCATGGATCTGCCCATGCACCAGCATCGGGTTGACGACATCGCCGATGTCCTCGATCGAGACATAGCCGATCACCTCGACCGTTCCGGTCTCCGGGTCAACTTCGACCTCGCAGATATGGCAGCCGTTGGGAAACGTGACGTTGGGTGGCTGGAAATTGGCCTTGCCGTTGAGGCCCTGCTCGGACTGCGGCAGGTCGGGCGCGGCTTCGGCGGCGAGGCGCGCCACCTCGACCAGCGATGCCGCCCGGTCGGTGCCGGCCACGGTGAACCGGCCGGCGGCAAACTCGATGTCCGCGACGGCGGTCTCCAGGTGGTCGGCGGCGAGCTTGCGGCCCGCGTCGATCGTTGCGTCGACCGCCAGCGCCACGGCGCTGCCGCTGACGCAAAGCCCGCTCGACCCGCCGCTGCCGCGCGCGTTGGCCAGGTTGTCGGTGTCGCCCTGGTGATAGAAGAACTGCTCGACCGGGATTCCCAGCCGCGCGGACACGATCTGGGCGAAGCTGGTCTCCAGCCCTTGTCCGACCGACATGGCGCCCGTGTAGAGATGGACCGAGCCGTCGGCGCGAACGACCAGGCGCGCGTTGTCCGGCAGCACCTTGTTGAAGGGCCCGCCCGCCACCTCGATCGGATTGCAGACTCCAAGCCCGCGCAGCCGGCCGCGCTTGGCCGCCTCCGCGCGCCGCGCGGCGAAGCCCGCGGTGTCGGCGCGGCGGGCCGCGGCATCCATATTGGCGCGGAAATCGCCGCAGTCGTACTTGAAGATCAGGCCGGTCTGGAACGGCATCGCGTCGGCGGGGATTAGGTTGCGGCGGCGAAGCGCGATCGGATCGATGCCCATCTCGCGCGCCGCGACATCGATCAGCCGCTCGATCACATAGGTGGCGTCGGGCCGTCCGGCCCCGCGATAGGGCGAGGTCGGGATCAGGTTGGTGAGGACGCCATAGACATCCACCGCGATCAGCGGCGTGCGGTACACGCCGGCGATGCCGCCGACATTCGTGATCGGTCCCATCGACCGTCCGGATAGATAGGCGCCGATATTCACGTCGTAGCGCGCCTGCACGGCCAGGAAGGTGCCCTCCGCGTCGAGCGCCAGCGCGGCCTGGAAATGAACGTCGCGGGCCTGGTCGTCGCACAGGAAAGCCTCGCTGCGGTCGCATTGCCAGCGCACCGGCCGGCCGAGACGCCGCGCGGCCCAGAACACCAGCGCGTCCTCGCGCGACAGGCCGGCCTTCATGCCGAACGAGCCGCCCACATCGGTCGCCACCACGCGCAGGCGATCGGCGGGGTGATTGAACAGCTTCGTCAGCCCGTCGCGTATCTGGTAGGGGTTTTGCGTGCTGGCATGGACCGTGATGCGCCCGTCGGCACCGGGCTCGGCCACGGTCACGCGCGGCTCCATCGGCGCCGCGCTCACCCGCGAGATGCTGTAGTCGAGCCGCGTGACGTGGGCCGCGCCCGCGATCGCCTTTGCGACCGCATCATGCGCGCCATGCTTCCAGTGGAAGGCGATGTTGTCGGGCGCCTCAGCCCAGACCGCCGGGGCGCCGCTGCCGAGGGCGGCGCGCGCGTCGGTCACGGCCGGCAGGGGATCGTAGTCGACCGCAACCTGCTCGGCCGCGTCGAGGGCGGCGACAGGACTCGTCGCCACCACCATCGCCACGGGCTCGCCCAGGTGGCGAACCGCACCTTGCGACAGCAGCGGCCGGGGGGTAGACGGGGCTTTGCTGCCGTCCGGACGCTTCATATCGACCGCAGCCGGGATTTCCGTGGGGCCGTCGGCGGCCAGGTCCTCCGCGGTGAAGACGCCGACAACGCCCGGCATGGCCCGCGCGGCCTGCCGATCGATCCGCTCGATGCGGGCCGCCGCATGGGGGCTTCGCACGAACACGAGGTGACACAAGCCCGGCGGGCGCGCGTCGGCCGCAAACAGCCCGGCGCCGGAAACAAGGCGGACATCCTCGCGCCGCCGCATCGGCCTGCCGGGCTTCTCGTAGTCTGCCGTCATTGCATACCCTGCCGCCGCGATTCCCCGGCGCCTTCCATTTGCGGCGCCATCCCGGCGCATTCCTCGCGGATCCAGGCCACGAAGCGGCGGACCTTCTCCAGCGCGCGCGACCGCGGCGGATAGACGACGAAATACGCCCCCCGCATGGGCACGCGCAGGCTGAACGGCGCCACCAGCCGTCCGGTTTCCAGGTCGTCGGCGACCAGCGCCGTCTGGGCCAGCGCGATGCCAAGCCGGTCGATGGCGGCCTGGTAGGCGAGGCTCGAATTCTCGAATTTCAGGCCGCTGTTTCCGTCCACGCCCTTGACGCCGGCTGCCTCGATCCAGGCCGGCCAGTCATGCGGGCGATGCAGCGAGCACAAGAGCGTGTGGCGCTGCAGGTCGGCCGGCTGGCGCAGCGCGCGGCCCTGGCGCAGCAGCGCCGGGCTGCAGACCGGCGTCAGGATTTCGCCGAACAGCTGCGTGCTGATCGTGCCCGGCGGGGGCGCGTCGCCGGAGTGGATCGCGACGTCGATCTCCTCGCGGTCGAAATCGACCGGGCTGTGCGAGGTCGTGATCTGCACGTCGAGGCTGCGGTCGAGCGCATGCAGGCGGGCGAGCCGCGGCACGACCCAGCGGATCGCGAAGGTGGGCGGCAATTTGACGCGCAGCGTGAGAGAGTCGGTCACGCCGGCGACGTGATCGGTGGCATCCTGGATGCGCTCGAAGGCGTCGCGCAGCGCACGGAAATAGATCTCGCCCTTGGCGGTCAGCTCGATCGCGCGGTGGTGGCGCAGGAACAGCTTCGACGACAGCTCGCGCTCCAGCGCCGCGACATGGCGGCTGACCGCGCCCTGGGTGACGCATAGTTCGCGCGCGGCCTTGGTGAAGCTCAGGTGGCGGGCGGTCGCTTCGAAAGCCCGGATGGCATTCAAGGGCGGCAGGCGGCGCATCGTGCGTTGTCCGGCGGGCTCAGACGCGCCGGTGCAGGCGGCGGTCGACCGCCAGCAATGCGCTGCTGACCGTCGCGGCGAACACAATCAGGATGAAGGTGATCGCCATGATGACGTCGACGTTGTGCAGGCCGATGCCGTTCATCAGCATATAGCCCAGTCCGCGTTGCGAGGCGAACATCTCGCCCAGCAGGGTGCCGATCAGCGTCAGCGAGACCCCGATGCGGATGCCCGAGAAGATCTCCGGCAGCGCGGCGGGAATGAGGATGCGCCATACCATGTCGCCGGTGCCGTAGTTCAGCACCCGTCCGGTCTTGACGAGGATCGGGCGCACGTTGCGCACGGCGTTGATCGTGAACAGCGCGATCGGGATGAACCCGTGCAGCGCGCCGAAGGCGATCTTGGCCGAGATGCCGAGCCCGAAGGTCAGCAGCAGGATCGGGTAGAGCGTGACCTTCGGCACGGAATAGAGCGCCACCAGCATCGGCTCGAAGACCTGCCCCGCCATGCGCCCGAACCCAAGCGCCAGGCCGATTCCCACGCCCGCGGCGACCGCGATCACGATCGCGACGGCGAAGGCCCGCATCGATTCCCACAGATGCGGCCAGAACGTCTCCTTGCCCAGCAGAGTGACGGTATAGCGGATCGTATCGGCGGGCGACCGCAGCGCGATATCGCCGACCGCCGCGTAGAGCGCCTGCCAGCCCACCAGCAGGCCGATCACCATCAGCAGCGGCCCGCGCCAGGTTCGCCCCGCGCTCATTGCCGGCCCCGGCGCGCCAGCAGGCGCTTTTCCCACAGCCCGACCATGAGATTGATGGTGATTGACACCGCCAGGATCACGACGATCAGCGGATACATCGTCGCATTGTCGAAATTCACGTAGGCGAAGGCGATCTCGAAGCCCATGCCGCCGGAGGACATGATGAATTCCGAGCCGATGATGCCGATCAGCGAATAGGCGACGGCGAACTTCACGCCGGTCAGGACATAGGGCGCGGCGAAGGGCAGGGTCACGCGCAGCGCCGTCTCCGCCGGCGTCATCCGCCCGATCCGCGCCGTCTTCAGCAGCACGCGCGGCACCCGGTCAAGGCCGTTCAGCGTGTTCACGATCACGGCGATGACGCCGAGCATGAAGGCGATGCCGATCTGCGGCGCCTCGCCCAGGCCGAACAGGATGATCAGCAGCGGATAGAAGGCCAGCACGGGAATGGCGTAGT
>JADLEG010000101.1 GCA_020846275.1 Alphaproteobacteria bacterium | reverse complement strand
TGGTGGACGCGCTGCGTGCCCTGCGCGGAGAGCGGGCGCGTGTCGAAGGACTACGTGGCGAGCATGGCGTCGTCCTATGGCGAGGACAGCAACGTCTATCGCGTGCGCGTGCTGGGCGAGTTCCCGCGGGTCGAGGACGATTGCGTCGTGCCGCTGGACCTGGTCGAGGCCGCGGTGCTGCGCGACGTCGAGCCGGTCGCTTCGCGCGCGCTGTGGGGCGTCGACGTGGCGCGCTTCGGCGACGACGCCACCGCGCTGGCGAAGCGCGCGGGCAACGTGGTGCCCGAGCCGGTCAAGACCTGGCACGGCAAGGACGTGATGCAGGTGGCGGGACTTGTGAAGGCGGAATGGGACGCGACGGAGAGCGCGATGCGCCCGGCGGAAATCCTGGTGGACGTCATCGGCATCGGTGCCGGCGTCGCCGACCGGCTGCGCGAGCTGGGCCTGCCGGCGCGCGGCGTCAACGTCGCCGAGGCGCCGGCGGCGCGCGAGCGCTATGTGCGCCTGCGCGACGAGTTGTGGTTCCAGGCGCGCGACTGGCTGGCGGCGCGCGACTGCCGCTTGGCGGAGGACGAGGCGCTGGTCGGCGAATTGACCGGGCCGCGCTACGCGATCGAATCCTCGGGCAAGCTGCGCGTGGAATCGAAGGACGAGATGAAGCGACGCGGCCTGCGCTCGCCCGACCGCGCGGACGCGTTCTGCCTCACCTTCGCCGGCAACCCGGCCGCCGACCAGTCGGGATGGTGGAAGACCAGCCGCAAGCTCGATACCGGCTACGTGGTGTGATGCCGCGCGGACTTATTTCGGGTAACCCCCTTCCGGGGACGATGATCCTGCGATAGGCTTCGACACTAGATCGAGAGATGCGCCCGTCGCCGGAAAACCGGGGCGGGCGTTTTCATTTTCGCATCGGCAGGGGCGCGCGCGATGGGCGCAATCTATTCGTCGAACGGCAATGCAAAGCCGGTCTTTCGTAACCGGGACGAGCTTGTAGACTGGATCGTCCAGCGCCTGGAACAGCCCCAGGTGCTGCCGGAGGCGGCAAATGTCGCTGTGGCCAAAGAGCCCGAACCGCGCAACGACGGGGAACGCATCGATTGGATCATGCGCCGCCTGAACAAGCCCGAAGACACGCCGGCGGTGTCTCCCTGGAGCGACACCCCAGACAACTTCGACGCGTTGGAGCAGCCATCGCGGATCGATGCCCAGGCGATGGCGCCGATCTACGAGCACGTTGGGTTCACACCAAACGGCGATCCCAGAAACTTGGCGAACTGGCAGACACAAGCCGTGGCATCATTGCCGCGTGATCCGACCGCAAAGATCCGCGTTTTCGCCCGCCACCGCTTCCCGGACCTGTCGCCTGACGATGCGCTGGGCCGATATGGCGTCATGGACGATCGCATCTTCTACATCGATCGCGATGGCTCGGCGAAGTGGGAAGAGCCGACATTGCCATCGGTATTTCGAGCGTCGTTGCAATATGCAGGCTACAAAACCGGCCCAAGCATGGCGCTTGTGGGTGGCGGCCTCGGTGGAGCGGCGTTGGGCGTTCCCGGCGCGGTTGCTGGCGCGGGACTCTCTGACGCGGCACGGCAGTACCTTGCGGCGGCATTGGCGAGCGAAGAGATGAGCATGCCCGAGAGGGCCTTTCACGTAGGCATGGAAGCAGCAGCTGGCGGCGCCGGGCGCTATGCAGGCGATCGCATTGCGCGCGCGGTAGCACCGGGATTCCCTGGTTTACCGTCTGGAGCTAGTTGGGTTGCCCAGTGGGGTGGTCGCAAAGCAGCAAACGACACGGCGTTCAAGGTCAGCCGCGCGATTCAGGATCGATCGAGCTGGCGGAAGGATGAACCCGACGACTCCTTAATGTTCTGGCCAAGCACTCCAGGAGCCAAGCTATGAAATGGTACGCGCCGTATATCGGTATTGCGCAGGCGAACAAGACGACAAGAACTCCAAAATCCTCTCCCTCTCCAAATCGGCGGGCGAAGAAAAGATTTTCGAACAGAAATGCGAGGGGAATGCCGACGATCGCGGAGCCAATCAATCCGGCGACGGCGCGCGTCCTCGAGCCCATTGCGATAGCTCTCCTGGTGATCCGACGATCCTGAACAATATATCAGGTGACGGCGGGCTGGGCGAATGCGGTTAGCCCTATTGTCCAATGGGGCGTCCGCGAGGCTGCAAACAGACGCAGCGATGAAGGCGAGCCGCACGACCCAGGATCGATGGGCGGAGCCGGAGGAACCGGACGAATCGTCGAGCCCGACGCGATAACACGCGCATACCAGAGAGACTTCGGTCGGATGCCGACGGACGAGGAATTGAATCGCGACCTGGGGCTTGCCGGTGATCTAACTGCCCCATTCTTCCGCCCGCCTCAGCACTATCGACCACTGCCGCCGCCAGGCCTTATCGAAAACTACTTGGCACCGATCTTCCGAATGTTCATGCCGGCGCCACAGCCCGGGCCAAATCCGCCCATGTTCCCGGGCAAGAGAGGATAGGCTCGCATCTGTGCTACTCTAACCGGCGATGCTGAAATCGATACTGGGTACCAACAGAAGGGACCGCGCTGGACCTGGAAGTGCCGCCACGGTTGGTGGATGGGAAACTTTATCCTCCTCCGTATGGCTTTCCATCGCGCTTGCGTTCCTGCCGTTCATGGCAAAGCGTATCGCGCTCCTGGGCGAACCCGACCTGCATCAGTGGCTAGTCTGGGACTACTTGTTCGTCGGCCTCTGGCTGGTCGCGATCTGTGAAGAGCTGGTTTTTCGGCGATTTTTGTTCGCCTTGCTGGAACGGATGGGCATGGGCAGGTTCGTCGTCTTGCTTGCGAGTTCGGCCATATTCGGGATCATCCATATCACGTCGGGGCTGAATGCCGCGGTGTCCGCCCTTCTCCATGGGTTGATTCTGGGAACGGTATTCTATGTAACCCGGCGGCTCTCCCTTTGCATCGTGTTGCATTACGTCGACGATTTCCTGATCTTCGGCGGCAATGCAGTGAATGACGGGATGTGGAGCGCGGCCGCATCCTAGAGGCTTCGTCGCGGAATTCTTCGCGTTGTCGAGCGGGCCAGTGGCCGATCGTCAAGTTTATTTCGGGTAACCCCCTTCCGGGGACGATGATCCTGCGATAGGCTTCAACACTAGATCGAGAGATGCGCCCGCCGCCGGAAAACCGGGGCGGGCGTTTTCATTTTCGCATCGGCAGGGGCGCGCGCGATGGGCGCAATCTATTCGTCGAACAGCAATGCAAAGCCGGTCTTTCGTAACCAGGACGAGCTTGTAGACTGGATCGTCCAGCGCCTGGAACAGCCCCAGGTGCTGCCGGAGGCGGCAAATGTCGCTGTGCCCAAAGAGCCCGAACCGCGCAATGACTGGGAACGCATCGATTGGATCATGCGCCGCCTGAACAAGCCCGAAGACACGCCGGCGGTGTCTCCCTGGAGCGACAACCCGGACAACTTCGACGCGTTGGAGCAGCCATCGCGGATCGATGCCCAGGCGATGGCGCCGATCTACGAGCAGGTCGGGTTCACGCCAAACGGCGATCCCAGAAACATGGCGAACTGGCAGACACAAGCCGTGGCATCCATGCCGCGCGATCCGGCGGCGAAGATCCGCGTTTTCGCGCGCAACCGCTTCCCGGACTTGTCGCCTGACGATGCGCTGGGCCGATATGGCGTCATGGGCGATCGCATTTTCTACATTGACCGCGATGGCTCGGCGAAGTGGGAAGAGCCGAGCGCACTTGACGTGATCAGAACGCCGGATAGATATGCCGCAAGCTGGGCAGGGCCTAGCCTGCCTATCGCAGGCGGGTTTGTAGGAGGGCTAGCCGGCGGTGCAATTGGATCTGCGGGTGGCGTTGGGGGAAGCTACTACGCAGGCAGTTATGGTGCTGGAGCCGGCGCAGCAGCTGGAGAATGGTTGCGGCAGGAATTTGCGAGGCGTTATGCCGCCGAGAGGATGAATGATCGCGATCGGTGGGTTGATACAGCGTTGGCTGGCTGGTCCGGATTCGGAGGATACTCAATGAGTCGTCCGATTGTGCACTCGCTCTATCAGCGATATTCGCATCTAGTTCCTGCCGCAGTGGGAGCCGGTGCACAGATCCCGGCGCGTTGGATCGTCAGTGGTTCTGCTGGTCTCGCGACGAAGGAGGGAATGGATCAACTGCGCGATCTTGACGACGTACGGCAGGGCCGGCCGCTGTCCACTTATCCTTGAGCCACGAGCCCAACAAGATCAGACCGAGCAGCGGGAAGACGACGACAAGTCCGAAGACCATCATGCGTTGGTCTTCTAGTCGGATCGTTCGATAGGGATAGAACGCGTCGGCAAGAAAAGTTGCTGCGATAAATACAAGATACCCGACCAACAGGATGAGAAGCATTCGAACCCGTTTGCCCATGGCATGTCTCCTGCCCTCTGCGGGCCCACGCTCCATCCGGCTTTACGCTAAGATGGTGCACTCCAGGTGTCCAGGAGGACTCGAAGGGCGATGTGCCTTGCCCAAGCGCTCCTTGATCCAGCCAATCAATTCGTAGGCAATGTAGATCGGGAACACGACGGAAGCGTACACAACCATAACTCCTAGGTCCTCCCAGTCGCGATGAGACAGGCTGGACTCCCAGGCGATCACGCGCACGCAGAGGTATGTGGCTGCAATGCTGCCACAAAAGAAAAGGAACATAAAACCGATGCGCTTGGGGCGTGACCTGGTCAAAGAACGTACTCCGACGGTGCGCCAAATGAGCCGCTTTTAGACGACAAGCTGAAAAAATGGAGCGTCGCGCACGGTTTGCCAAGAGGGGCGTTTGCCCAGGAACCGCGACGGCAAGTTCATTTCGGGGAACCCCTTCCGCGCGTGCAGGCGATCGCTTCGCTCGCGCGGTAGCACCGGGAATCCCTGGTTTGCCGTCCGGAGCTAGTTGGATTGCCCGGTGGGGTGGTCGCAAAGCAGCAAACGACACGGCATTCAAGGTCAGCCGCGCGATTCAGGATCGATCGAGCTGGCCGAAGGATGAGCCCGACGACTCCTTCTTGTTCTGGCCAAGCGTTCCATGAGCCAAGCTATGAAATGGTACGCGCCGTATATCGGTATTGCGCAGGCGAACAAGACGACAAGAACTCCAAAATCCCCTCCCAGAGTGGTGGGGCGCTGGGCCTCCGCGCGGGCCTCGGGCAACGAAAGTCGCGGCCGATGGATTTATTTCGGGTAACCCCCTTCCGGGGACGATGATCCTGCGATAGGCTTCAACACTAGATCGAGAGATGCGCCCGTCGCCGGAAAACCGGGGCGGGCGTTTTCGTTTCGAGCGGATGCCTTCTTGACGGAGACAACATCGATGAAATCCATCGCGTCTTTCTTTGGCGCGCGCATCGCGCGCGTTCGTCGCGCATTGGCGCGGGCGATCCGGAGCGTGGCATCCCGCGTCGATGCGCCGGAGTCGGCGTGAGCGGCGCGCGGACGTCGCGAACGGATTTATTTCGGGTAACCCCCTTCCGGGGACGATGATCCTGCGATAGGCTCCAACACTAGACGGAGAGATGCGCGCCCGCCGCCGGGAAACCGGGGCGGGCGCCGTCGTTTCGGGGCCGCGCGCCCCACGCCGTCCCCGACCATCACGAGGATGCGATGCTGTACGCGGTCTCGATCGAGACCTCGCGGCCGGTGCGGCGCGGCCGTCTCCGGCGGCGGGTCAACGTGTTCGTCGAGGCGCGCGACGGCGACGAGGCGCAGTACCTGGCGCGGCTGCGATTCCGGCATCGGCCGGAAGCGCGCTCGCTGGTGGTGCGCGGCGTCCGCGGCGTGCCGCTGCGAACGCCGGCGCACAGCGGCGCATCGGCGGAGGTTTCGACGCCGCCATCGCCGGCTGCCCAGCGCAAGCGCGGCGCCAAGCGGCGCAAGTCCAAGCGATACGGATCACCGGGCAAGACCCCGAGAGGCAAGGCATGACCGAAAAGACCGAAGCCGAGGTGCGCGCCATCGTGGCGGGCAAGATCGACCGCGCGCTGAGCTGGCAGGGGGCGACCCTGTCGCGCGACCGCGCCAAGGCGCTGCGCTATTACCGCGGCGAGAAGTTCGGCAACGAGATCGACGGGCGCTCGCAGATCGTCAGCCGCGACGTGGCCGAGGTCGTCGACGGCATGCTGCCCGCGATCCTCCGGCCCTTCGTCAGCAACGACGACGTGGTGCGGTTCGAGCCCAAGGGCCCGGAGGACGAGCGCGCCGCGGACCAGGCGAGCGAATACGCCAACCATGTCTGGTCGGTCGACAACCCGGGCTTCCGCGTCTTCCACGACTGGATCAAGGACGGGCTGCTGGCGCGCGTCGGCGTGGTGAAGCTGTGGTGGGAAACCGCCACGGAATCGGTGCGCGAGGATTATTCGGGCCTGACCGCCGACGAGGTGGGGTTCCTGCGCCTGGATCCGGCGGTCGAGATCGTCGAGGAGCGGGCGGAGGCACTGAAGGATGCCGGCGCGCCGCCGACCTTCGCCGTGTCGTTGCGGCGCACCTGCCAGGGCGGCCGCATCCAGGTGCGCAACGTGCCGCCCGAGGAGTTCCTGACCGATGGCGAGCGCGTGTCGCTGGACGACAAGCCGTTCTGCGCGCATCGCTGCCGGCGCACCGTGTCGGACCTGGTGGCGATGGGATATGACCGCGCCGCCCTGGCCGCCGTCGCGGGCGACGGGTCGGGCGCCGTCGATGGGTCCTACGAGCGGCAGGAGCGGGCGCGGCCCGAGCAATCGCCGATCGACGGCGACGCGCCGGCGGATGATTCCCAGCGCGAGGTCTGGGTGAGCGAATGCTACCTGCGCCTGGACGAGGACGGCGACGGGATCGCCGAGTACCGCAAGATCACCGTCGCGGGCGACCAAGCGGAACTGCTGCTGGAGGATCACGAGGTCGACGACCATCCCTTCGCGGCCTGGTCGCCCTATCCGATCCCGCACAAGTTCCACGGCGAGAGCGCGGCCGACAAGGTGATGGACGTGCAGCTCACCAAGTCGGCGCTGTTGCGCCAGATGCTGGACAATCTCTACCTGATCAACAACGCGCGCACCGAGATCGTCGAAGGCAAGGTGAACCTGGACGATTTCCTGTCGTCGAAGCCGGGCGGGTACGTGCGCGTGAAGGAAGCGGGCGCGATGCGCGAGATCGCCGTGCCGCCGGTGTTCCAGAACGCCTTTCCGGCGCTGGAGTATCTCGACACGGTGCGCGAGAACCGCACCGGCCAGACCAAGTACAACCAGGGGCTGGACGCCGACTCGCTGAACAAGACCGCGACCGGCATCAACGCCATCATGGGCGCGGCGATGCTGCGCCTCGAGCTGATCGCGCGCATCTTCGCCGAGATCGGCGTCCGGCGCGCGTTTCGGCTCATGCTGCGCCTCTTGGTGCGCCATCAGGACAAGGCGCGCGTCGTGCGGCTGCGCAACCAGTGGGTCGCAATCGACCCGCGGGACTGGAACGCCGAGATGGATGTCGGCGTCTCGGTGGGGCTCGGCACCGGCAACCGCGACCAGCAGCTCGGCCACCTGATGGCGATCTGGGACAAGCAGGTGCAGGCGATGCAGTTGCAGGGCGGCCCGGCCGGGCCGCTGGTGTCGCCGCGCAACCTCTACGAGACCGCGAGCAAGATCGTGCACAACGCCGGCATCAAGACGGCGCAGGGGTTCTTCACCGATCCCGGCCTGGCGCCGCCGGCGCCGCCCGCGCCGCCGCCGGCCGATCCCGCGGCGATGGAGCTGCAGGGGCGCATGGCGCTGGAGAACCGCCGGCTCGACGCGGACATCGCGCTGAAGCTGCGCAAGCACGAGGACGAGATGGCGTTGAAGCGTCTGGAACTGTCGTTGCGCTTTGGCGCGCCGCCCATGGGCATGCCGGAGGGCATGACCCGCGGCCTGTCACCTGGGGGGCCCGCGCGGGGCGCCCCGGACATGCCACCGGGCGCGAGCGCGGCCGAGGGGCCGGCGCCGGTGCTGCCTTCGGGCACGCCGGCGCCGGTTTCGGCGTGCGATTCTTGTGCTACGGAGTCGCCGCGATGAGCTGGCAACTTGCACGGTTCGAGGCGCCATCGGGCAATGACACACAATTCATTCGGACGCGGGACGCAACCCTCCCCTCAGCTCTCAAGTCAAATCAGCCTATCCAATTTATCATGACACGGAATGGGTTCGTCGCAGGGGCGCGTGGCGAAGAACCTGTCGTCCAAGAACTCAGAGATTTCATCAAGTCGTCCCTTAATCGCCTTGGGCGGCTTCCCTTGCCACAAGAGGTCGTGGCTGCAACGGGTGACAACGGCGCACCAGCGGACAACCGGGTCGAACAAACACTTTCAGCTAGCGAAGTGGCTGGACCTCCGCCAACTCTCAACCGGTGTCTCAGCGCCTGTGCCATACGTGGTAAAGCACTGGAGAATTTTTGCCGCTCTGTTCGTGACGTTCGTCTGAGGGCAGGATGCTGGGCACTTCAGCATGTCGGTGAAAATGCGTGCAGAGGATGGTGTTTCTGGCACTATGGGAAGGAAGAAACCGACTGACGAGGCGATTTGTGGCAAGGACAACTGGACAGCGAAGTGACCGTCCCAGGCTTGGTACCGTTATTGCGCGCCGTGTGCTGTCCCGTGATCAGGCATCGCAGCGGCAAAGCATCGTGCGTATCGGCCTTCCTGAGCCTTATGGCAGCGGCGATTGGCGGTGCGCCTACCATATCGGTGGCATCGGCATGCGCACGCCCCGCTATGCTTTCGGCGTTGATTCGATCCAAGCGTTGATCTTGACCTTGGACGCGATCCGGATCGACTTGGAAGCCGCTGGGACCGCGTTTCGATGGATCGGAGGAGAGCTTGGCGATACCGGGTTTCCACGATATGTCTCGACAGCCTTTGGCCTCGTTCTATCGCGGCGTATCAATCGATTGATCGACCGCGAACTCTCCCAGCATGGCGGGAAGCTTGAAGCGCATGCTCGACGCACAACGAGGCGTCGGAAGAGCTAGCCACATCGCACGAGGCGGTGGGCTAGTAGTGCCGGCCTAGTTCATGGCCGCCGGATTCGGCTTCGCGATAGAAAGCGCCACTTTGGAACAGTTGGCCTTGCTTCGACGCGCCGCCTATGGGCGCATGCCGGTGCCGGCTGTCCGGGATGGATGGAGGATGTTCATGGGCATCGACGGGCCGGCGCTGGAGTCGCTGGCGGAAACTCGCGGCCGCCGGGCCGCTGCGGCGCTGGAAGACCCGGCGCTCGTGGATGCCTTCGCGCGGCTGGAGCAGGATATCGTCGCGGCCTGACGATCGTCGCCGGCGCACGAACAGCAGGCGCGCGAGTGGCTGTTTCTGCGGCTCAATGCGCTCTCCGCGGTGAAAGAAGAGCTTCGTCTGCTGGCCGACGAGGGCCGCCTGGCGGAGCGCGAACGGCTGCGCCGGGAATTCGATGCCGCGGCGCGGCGCGCGGACGGAATGGCCGTCGGCGACCCGCCGTGACCGTCAATTCGATCATTCTATGATTCTGAAAGGATAGAACGATGCATTTCGATGCGGATACGGGCGCGAGCCCACCCGCCGAGTCCCGCGACGTGCACAGCGTCGCGGAATCGATCATCGCCAAGCTGGAAGCGCCGCCGCCGGCCGAGACACTGGCCGGCGACGGCATGCCGTCCGAGCCAGCCAATGGCATGTCCGGCGCCGATGCGGCGCTGGAGGAAAGGACGGACGCCGACGACGCGCCGGTCGACCCTGTCGCCGAAGCCGTCGCGGAGCTCACCGGCAAGCCGCTGCACCCGGTGGTCGTCGATGGACGCACCGAGCAGGTCACGCTGGACGAGCTGCGCAAGGGCTACTCGCGGCAACGCGACTATTCGCGCAAGACGGCGGCCCTGGCCGAGCAGCGCCGGGGTCTCGAATCCGAGCGCGCGCGCCTGAAGGAGGTGCTGGACGCCTTCATCGGCGACGCCGAGACGGTCGATCCGGTATTGGCCGAAGGCCGCGCCACCGACTGGGAGCGATTGGCGGCGGAACAGCCGGCCGTTTATGCCCAGCGGCGCGCGGAGTTCGACCGCCGCGCGGCGCGTCTGGAGCAGGCGCGGTCGCTGCGGCGGGAGATGGCGGCGCGGGAAGACGTCCACCGGGCGCGGGCCTTCGATGCCTATGCCGGGCAGCAGCGCCGCGAGCTGCTGCGGCGCATGCCCGAGCTGGCCGATCCCGGCAAGCGACGGGCGGCGGCGGACGAGTTGTCGGCCTATGCGGCCGGGCTGGGGTTCTCGGCGGACGAGCAGTCGCGCATCGTCGACCACCGGCTGTTGCGGGTGTTCCACGACGCGATGCAGTTCCGCCGGCTGAACCAGGCCAGGGAACGCCTGGCCAGCAAGCGGACCGACGGCGCCTCGCGAACGCAGGCGCCGCTTGCCTCGCGCGAGGGATCCCCGCGGCGCTCCGACAGGCTGGGCGCGCTCAAACGCAACGCGCTGAGGACCGGACGGGTCGACGACATGGTCGAGTCCATCCTGGCGCATCTTGAAGAGGACCAATAGAGGACATGGCGATCATCACCAATACGGCGCTGACCTTCTCGTCGGTGGGCAACCGCGAGGATTTGAGCGACCAGATCTACAACATCTCGCCCAAGGAGACGCCGTTCATCGCGGCGATCGGCAAGAACAAGGCGACGGCGACGCTGCACGAATGGCAGACCGACAGCCTGGCGGCGGCGGCGGCCAACGCGCAGCTCGAGGGCGACGACATCACGTCGTTCCAGGCCGTGGCGCCCACCGCGAAGTTGAACAACCGCTGCCAGATCAGCTACAAGACGGCGATCGTGTCCGGCACGCAGGACGTAGTGGACAAGGCGGGGCGTCATCGCGAGATCGTCTACCAGCTGCTGAAGCGGTCGAACGAGCTGAAGCGCGACCTGGAGTTCGTGCTGACGAACAACCAGGCGCCGGCCGACGGCAACTCGACCACGGCCCGCCAGTTGCGCCCGCTCTGCGGCTGGTATTCGACCAACAAGAGCCGCGGCGCCAGCGGCGCGGACGGCACAACCTCGGCGGCGGCGACCGACGGCACGCAGCGGCCGTTGACCGAATCCCTGGTCAAGACGGTGCTGCAGGCCTGCTGGACCAGCGGCGGCAACCCGGACCTGATCATGGTGGGGCCGTTCAACAAGACGGTCTTCAGCGGATTCACGGGCAACGCCACACGACTGGACCAGTCGGAAGACCGCAAGCTGATCTCGACGATCGACGTGTACGAGAGCGACTTCGGCGCGCACAAGATCGTCGCCAGCCGGTTCTCGCGCGAACGCGACTGTCACATCCTCGACGCGTCGCTCTGGGCGGTCAGCTATCTGCGCAAGATGCAGACGATCGACCTGGCGAAGACCGGCGATGCCGAGAAGGGCATGGTGCTGGCCGAGTACACGCTCGAGGCCCGCAACCAGGCCGGCAGCGGCATCGTCGCCGACCTGACCACGAGCTGAATCCAGCTCTTAGCTTTCAGCCGTCAGCTTTCAGCCGGGGCCCTTCCCCGGCTGATTGCTGACGGCTGTCCGCTGAACGCTTTTCTTTCGAAAGGACAACACATGGGCGTGAATCTGGTGCAGCGCGACGACGGCTCGGCCGAGTTGCGCAGCGACTATGGCGCCGTGGCGCAGGCCCGCTTCGGCGGCCCGGTCGCCGGCGCCGTTTCCTATCGCGGCGAAGTGGTCGTCCGCGTTCCCCTGGCCGCGGTGGACACGGGCGGCGGGGTATTCGCCTGGCAGGCGCCGGCCAATACCGACGTGATCGTCACGCGACTCGAGCTGGACGTCACCGCGCAGTCCGCGGGCGCCTGCACGCTGGATGCCGGTACCACGGCCACGGGCGCCACGACCTCGAGCGACAACCTGGTCGACGGGATCTCGGTCGCGACGGCCGGGCTCTATTCGAACCTCAAGAATCCCGGCACGAACGGCAAGGCCGACCAGCGCCTTGCCGCGAGCAAATGGGTGACGGCCTCGGTCGCCACGGGCGCGTCGTCCGGCCTGGCCGGTTTCGCCTATATCCACTACGTGCCGGTGGGGGTCTAGGCCATGGCAACGTTTCCAGCGGTCTGCGTTGCCGCGACGGGCACCACGGCGACGACCGGTGCGAGCTCGGCGGCCGTGGCGCTGCCGAACGCCGCCGACGGCAATCGCGCGCGTTTCGTGATGGTGACGGCGAAGGCGACGGCCTACATCAAGTTCGGCGCGTCCGGCGTGACCGCGACGGCGAACGACATCCTGGTCGGCCCGGGCGCGCCGGTCGTATTTGCGGTCAAGCCCTTCACGCATTTCGCGCATCTGCAGGAAACCGGCGCGACGCTGGTCAATGTGGTGCCGGTCGAATTCTGATGGCCCAGGGTCGACTGGTGGAGGTCACGCCGGACGGCGTGGCCGAGTACCTGCACTTCGACGAGGCGGCCGGGACCATCACCGTCGAGCGCAAGGCCGATGTCGAGCCGGCGATCGAGGCCAACAAGCGGGCGGCTGTGCAGAGCGACGGCTATTCGCCATCGCGCGAGCTGCGGCGCATCGCATCGATCCCGGTGACCGTGCAGATGACGTGGATCGAACGCTTTGGCGGCGATCCGCTGGCAAACGGCAACGAAGCCTGGCTGCGGCGGCTGTTGAACGATCCGGAGTGGCGCCACCTGCGCACGTCGCCGGGGAGGGTGTAGCGCATGGCGATCGCCAACTACAACGACCTGCTGGTCGCGGCGGCGAACTGGCTGGCGCGCGACGATCTCGCCAGCCGCATTCCGGAGTTCGTGACGCTGGCCGAGGCGGCCTGCAACCGCGAGTTCCGGGTGCGGGCGATGGAGCAGCGCGCGCAGGCGGGCACCGTGGCCGGACAGGTCTTCTACACCTGGCCGACGGACCTGCTCGAGGTTCGTTCGATCAAGCTGGCCGGCGATCCGCCGGCGGTGCTGACCTACCTCAGTCCCGAGCAGATGGAGTCCCAAGGGAGCGAGGCCGGGCCGCCGCGCTACTGGTCCGACATCCAGGCGGCGCTGCGCCTATGGCCGGCGCCGACGGCCGGCCTGACGATCGAGATCGACTACTACCAGCGCCTGGACCTGGCGGCGGCGGGCGATGACGGCAACTGGCTGATCCGCCGGCACCCCGACATCTACCTCTACGGCACGCTGCTGCAGGCCGAGCCCTATCTGATGAACGACGCGCGCGCCCAGACCTGGGTGCAGCTTCTGAATGCCGCCGTCGACCAGATGCAGCGCGAGGACTGGCGGATCAAGGCCGGCGTGATGCCGGCGATGGTGCGAACCGAATACAGGGGAGCCTAGGACATGGCCATTCAGCTCAGCACGGCCGTGCGCAACGCGCGCCTCGACGCGATCGAGACGGCGGTGGGCGTCAGCGCCATCGCCAAGATCCGCAGCGGCGCGGCGCCGGCGAACTGCGCGGCCGCGGACAGCGGAACGGTGCTGGCGAGCTTCAGCCTGGCGTCGGATTGGGCGGCGGGGGCATCGAGCGGCAGCAAGAGCTTCTCCGGCACGCCGATCCAGGACGGCTCGGCCGACAACACCGGCGCGGCCGGTCACTTCCGGCTCTACGCCTCGGACGGCACGACCTGCCACATGCAGGGCAGCGTGACGGCGATCGGCGGCGGCGGCGACATGGAGATCGACAATACGTCGATCAATTCCGGCCAGACCGTGCAGATCACGAGCTGGGTCCTGACGGACGGGAACGCCTGAGATGGCGCTCGGCCAGACGGTCGGCAAGCAGGTCTTCGACGATGTCGGCGCGTCCTCGTCGTTCAGCTTCGGCACCGGCCCGGCGGCGGGCTCGACCGTCGTCGTGGCCTTCTGGGGCTGGCACGCCGCGGGATACGACGCCTCGTCGGTGACGGACAACCAGGGCAATTCATATTCCCTGATCAAGCCGACCGGTGCCGGGCATTCGATGGGCGTGATCGCCTTTGCCGCCAACGTGGCGTCGTCCGGCACGTTCACGATCACGATCAACCACGCAAGCGGCACCGGCAACTACGTCGTCGCGACGGCCGCCGAGTTCACCGGCCTGGCTTCGTCGCCCGCCGACCAGAGCGCGACGGCGAGCGACCCCGGACCGCAGGCCAACGACGCGACCGTTACCAGCGGCGCGACCACCCAGGCTGACGAGGTGGTGGTCGCGGTGGCGGCCGTGGCGGTGTCGGGCAGCACCAATATCGCCATCACGACGCCCGCCGGCTTCACGAACCTGGCGGCGGAGCAGAACCACAATGCCCATTGCGGCGGATCGGCGGACTTCAAGATCGTCGCCGCGACCGGCGCGCAAACGGCGGCGTGGTCGCACAACGATGTGGGGTCGAGCGCGGACGACGGCTGGACAGCCGCCGTGCTGACCCTGAAGGCGACGGTCGTCGCGGCGCTGTTCCCGCCGTTCCCGTCGCGCGAACCAACCACCCAATTGAGGATGTAGAACCATGGCCGAAGGCTATGCCTATGAAGTGCGCAACGGCGGCGTTTCCATCTCGACCGCCATCACCGTTATCCAGATCAAGGCCGGCGCCTCGGCGCTGGAGATCCTGCGCGCGTCGATCGGACAGAAGGGATCGACCACCAGCACGATCGAGCGCATCGGGCTGCTCCGCAAGTCGGGCGCGGCAACGGTGACCTCGGCGACGCCGCTCAAGCTCGGCCCCGGCGATCCGTCGTCGCTGGCTGTGGGCGGCACGTCGGCGACCGGCATCACGGCTACGGCCGAGGGGACGGACACGGATATCCTGGTCGACGAGTGCTTCAACATCGTCAATGGGACCTGGAGCTGGCTGCCGACGCCGGAGGAACGCATCCGGGTACCGCAGGGCGGGATCATCGGGCTGAAGTTCCTGACCGCGCCCGGGGCACAGACCTGGTACGCCAGCGTCAAGTTCCGCGAGCTGCAATAGCGCCGAGGCCAGGGGCTGAGCGATGCCCGGCGTCTATCGAAGCCGCGCGGCCGCGCGTCGGATCGCGCGGCCGCTCAATCCGACGCTGCTCGGTGGGGGCGGCACGCGAGTCGCCGCGGTCAATGCGGGGTTGGCGACGCTGGCAAACGCCGCGGCGGCGAAGTGCCTGCTCAAGGCCGGCGCCAGCCGGACGCTGGCCGCCGCCACCAGCGTCGCCGCGGTCTCGACCAGCGGCACGCGCAGCGCGTCGGTGGCGCGGACCCTGGCGGGGCTCGGCCGCGCGATCAGGGCCGATACCGGCGTATGGACCGTCTGGCAGCCGATCGAGGTGATCGTCTGTCCGGGTTCGATCTGGGATTTCGGCGCCAGCATGTGGGATGGAGCAGACGACGTGTATGACAATGACGGGGCGATCTGGGATCCGACGTCGCCGTTCGGCGCGCAGAGCCTGCCGGCTCCCGCCGCATGGACACTGTCAGGGTCCGCTGCGGCGACGTGGGTGGAGCCGCTGCGATGAGTAGCGCGATCGACCCCACGAAGCCGGTATCGGGGACGCCGACGACGGCGAGCGTGCGCGCCAACTTCGCCGCGGCCAAGAGCGAGATCGAAGCGCTGCAAGGCGCGACGGCGGGGCTGGAAGCCGGCAAGCAGCCGCTGGAGGCAACGCTGACCGCGCTCGCCGGCGTGATTACGGCCGCCAACAGGCTGATCTACGCCACCGGCGCGGACCAGTTCGCGGCAACGGACCTTACGGCGTTCGCGCGGTCGCTGCTCGACGACCCGGACGCGGCGGCGGCACGCGCGACGCTGGGCCTGACGATCGGGACGAACGTGCAGGCCCAGGATGCCGAGCTTTCGGCCATTGCGGCGCTGACCAGCGCTTCCGACCGGCTTGCGTATTTCACCGGCAGCGGCGCCGCCGCCCTGGCGACATTCACGGCCGCGGCGCGGTCCTTTGTTGCCGCCGCTGATGCGACGGGCCAGCGAGGCTCGCTCGGCCTGGGAACCATCGCGACGCAGGATGCGAGCGCGGTGTCGCTGACCGGCGGGTCGATCAACGGCCCGGTCATCAGCAAGGCCGGGCTTTCGCTCGGCGGCTGGCATCCCAACCGGTTCCATGGCGGACAGGCGACCGCGCCCAACTCGACCCAGACCCTCGCGCTGACGGCGAACACGCTCTACGCGATTCCGTTTGCGGTCGGCGACAGCGCGACCTTCGTGCGGATCGGGATCGATGTGACCGCGGCGGACGCCGGGAAGGCCGCACGGCTGGGCATCTACAGCTGGTCCGATGGGGCTCCCGCGGCGCGGGTCCTCGACGCCGGCACGGTTTCCGTGGCGTCGACCGGCATCAAGGAAGTGGTGATCAGCCAGACGCTGGGCGCCGGGATGTACGGGCTGGCGCTTGTGGGCGACGGCGCGCCGACGATCCGCGCCAACAGCGTGGCGTCGGTCGCCGCCTTCGCGACCGGAACGGCCACGCCCGGGGTCGCCGACTATCGGATGTCGCGCGCCTTTACGTATGCCGCGCTGCCGGACCCGTGGGGCACGCCGGCCTATGGCGCGGGATCGGTCGACATACCGGCGATCTACCTGAGGACGGGCACTTGATGAGAACGACGATACAGACGTTCAGCGGCCTGGACGGGCATGACGGCCAGCCGTTGCTGATGGACGAGCGGGAAATCGAGTTCACGGCAGCGCAGGTCGACGCGATCAGGTCAAGCCAGTTGGCCGCGAGCGACGCGGGCATGGCGCGAGTGGTCGAAGACCTGGTCGACGCGCTTGTGGCGAAGGGCGTGCTGGACTTTGCGGACCTGGCGCCGGCGGCGCAGGACAAGATAACGGCGCGAAAAGCGCTGCGGAGCCGGCCATGACGATCGTCCCGTTCGGCGGCTGGACTCCGGACCTGGCGCCTCTGGGCAACCAGGGCGTCCTGGCGGCGCGCAACTGCATTCCGCAGGCGCGCGGCTATCGGCATTTTCCCGGTCTCGGCGTGTACGCCGGGCCCGCACCGCTTGCCGATCGCGTTGTCGGCGCCGCGTCGGCCAAGGACAAGAGCGGCAACACGCTGAACTACGCCGGCATTCGCGGCGGCGGCAACGCGGCGCGTCTGTCCCTGCTTGCCGCCTCGGCATGGCAGGACAAGTCCGGCGCCGGCGGCGACGGCAACGCCGGCTACGGGGTCAACGAAGGCGAGGGCTGGGAATTCGCCAAATGGGGCGAATCCATGCTGGCGACCACGATCAGCGAGCCCCTGCAGCAGCACAGCTTCGGCGCCGCCACGTTCGTCAATGCGATCGCATCGGATCGCCGGCCGCGGGCGCGGCGGATCGCGATCATTCGCGACTTCGTCGTCCTGGGCAACATCGACGACGCGGTCGGCAGCGGTGCCGACGGCCTGGTTCCGTCGCGCGTCTGGTGGTCCGGGATCAACAATGCCGCCCTCTTCGCGGAGGGCGACGCGACGACGCAATCCGATTTCCAGGACCTACAGTCTGGTGGCGCCGTGCAGCGGATCGTCGGTGGGGAGGCGGGGACGGTGTTCTGCGAAACGTCGATCTTCCGCATGACCTATGTCGGTTCGCCGGTGGTCTTCCAGTTCGACGAGGTCGAGCGCAATCGCGGCGTCTGGGTGCCCGGCAGCGTAGCCACGGCCGGGCGGCTGACATTCTTCCTGGATCGCGACGGGTGGTATGTCTGGGACGGACAGGGGTCGACCCCGATCGGCGTCGACAAGATCGATCGAACCTTCCTGTCGGGCGGTGACGCCATCGACCTGGCTCATCTCGACCGGGTTTCCGCGGTGGCCGACCCGGTGAACCGCCTCTACTACTGTGCCTATCCCAGCGTGAATGCCGTCAGCGGCACGCCGGACCGGGTTCTCGTGTTCGACTGGGTGAACCAGAAATGGTCGCTCGCCGAAGTCGAGCTGGACTGCCTGTTTCGCGCGCTGTCCGAGGGCAATACGCTCGATAGCCTCGACAGCATCAGCGGGTCGATCGACGCGCTGGGCGCCAGTCTCGACAGCGCCGTCTATACCGGGCGGAACGTCTCGCTGGCGGCGTTCGACGGCGCGCACGCGCTGGGGTTCTTCACGGCCGAGCCGTTGCCCGCGACGATCGACACCGGCGAGATGCAGCTTGGATCGGGCGACGGCGCGCGCGCCGTCGTGACGAGCGTCCGTCCTATCGTGGATGGTGCGACTTCGGTCAGCGTGCAGCCGTTGACGCGGGATCTGCCGACGCAACCGATCGTGGCCGGGAACATCGCGGCCGTCGATGCGGTGGGCGCGTGTCGCCTGCGTTCGAATGCGCGCTATCACCGGTTTCGCGTGCGCCTGTCCGGTCCTTTCACATCCGCCCAGGGGATCGAGGTCAGCCAGGCAGCCCCCGCGGGCGCGCGCTGAGCAGGTCCGACAATGGCAACGGAGTTCCCGCTGCTGCCGCCACACGGCGGCGATGCACGCGGCACCGCCACGGTGGTCAACCTGGCGATGCGCGGCAAGATCAACGCGACGGGAGTTGTGACCCTGGCGGCCGGCACCACGACAACGGCGCTGGTGGACGATCGGATCGGGCCTGGCACGTTCATCGGCCTTGCGCCGATGACGGCGGCGGCCGCCCTCGCGCTCGCGACGACTTACATATTGGAACGGCACAAAGGCGGCGCGACGCTGACGCATGCCAGCGCGCCATCGACCGATCGCAGCTTTACCGTCCTTTTCATAGGGTGACGCTATCATGGGATTTTTCGACGCATTGTTCGGCTCGTCCGAAGCAAGGACCGAGAACCAGGCGACGGCGCAGCAGTCGAACTATTCGACGAGCGCGTTGCCGGACTGGCAGATGGCTTATCTCCGGCCGCAGATCGACCGCATCGCCGGGATGGGGACGCCGCAATACTATGGCGGCGCGCTGACGGCCGACCGTTCGCCGATGTCGCTCGACGCCGAGCGCATGGCCTATGCGCGCGCCATGGCGGGTTCGCCCGATCTCCGCGGCGCGCAGGGTTACAACCGCGACGTGCTCGCCGGCAGCTATCTCGGCGCCAATCCGTATCTCGATGCCATGTACGGCGATGCGGCGGCGCGCGTGCGGCAGGGTTTTACCGAAAGCACCCTGCCGGCGATCGCCTCGATGTTCTCGGCGGCCGGGCGGTACGGGCCGGGCGCCATGGGTAAGCAGGTCGATCGCGCGCAGCAGACGCTGGGCGACACGCTCAATCGCCTCGCGAACGATATCTACGGCCAGGACTACGCGCGCGAGCGTGGCGCGATGGAATCCGCCGCGGGCCGGGCGCCGACGATGGCATCGGCCGACTACATGGATGCCGATGCCCTGGCGCGGTACGGCGGGACTGCGGATGCCTATCGGCAGGCGGCCATCGACCGCGAGGTGCAGCGTCATCAGTTCGACCAGTTGGCGCCCTGGCAGGCGGAGCAGGCGCGCCTGGCGATGCTGGCCGGCGACTATGGCGGGCGCAGCGTGTCGGGCGGGAGTACGAGCAGCTCGTACGGGCTTCAGACCCAGGAACAGCCGGGCGGCATGCTTTCCGGGTTGTTCGGTGCGGGGCTGTCGTCCTTTGGTGGGCAGTATGGGAAGGGGCTCGCCGATATGGTCCTAGGAAAGAAGGTCTAGGCGATGGGCATCGAATCCTACTCGTCCACCGCGGCGAACAACAGCAGCGCGCCGCCCATGGGCTGGCCCGAGGGCATGGCGCCCTCGGCGGTCAACGACACCGGCCGGCAGATGATGGCCGATATCCGGGGATGGTACGAGGCCGCCGAGTGGATCGACTTCGGCTACGGCCACGTCTATGTCAGCGGCACGCAGTTCACGATCGGGGGCGGCATCGATCGCACGCCAAGCTACCATCCCGGCCGCCGCGTCCGCGCTGAGGGTGCCGGTACGGGCACGATCTACGGCACGATCAGCACGTCCAGCTATTCGGCCCCGACGTCGACGGTCACGGTGGTGTGGGATGGCGGCGCGATGCAGAACGAGCCGCTGACGATCGCGCTGCACATACTGTCGGGAAACGGGACCGGCATTCCGGCCGTCCTCGCGCGCAGCGGCACCAAGCTGCTGTTCCCGGGAATCGCGACCGCGCCGGCGGGGTGGTCGATCGATACCACCGGCGCCTATGAGCAGGCGACGATCCGCGTGCGGACTTCGGCCAGCGCGGCGACCGGCGGTTCGGTCGACTTCACGACGGCGTTCGCGAATGCCAGCACGGGCAGCTATGCGCTGCAAGTGGCCGACCTGCCCGCGCACACCCATGACCTGGGCAATCACACCCATGGCATGGCGCACACCCATACCTACAGCAAGTCCAACTACAGCAACACGGGCGGGGTGTCCGGCGTCAACATCAATCCCAACGCCGGCGAGGCGGACAGCGCGGCGCCGACATCAAGCTCAAGCATCTCGATCACCGCGGGTCCCAGCAGCAACGCCTCGGGGTCCAGCGGCGGCGGCGGCGGGCACAGTCACGGCCTGACGCTGGCCGTCAAGTACGTGGACAGCTGCGTCTGCGTGAAGATCTAGCGGGGGAACAACCATGTCTTTCGATCCGCGAGCGACCTCGTGTCCCTACACGGGGATGGCGAAGTCGTGCCACGAGGCGCGCCTGGACCGCGACTGTCCGAAATGGCTGATGTTCCAGGGCCGGAATCCCAATACCGGCGAGATCGTCGCCGAATGGGCCTGCGCCGACCGCTGGATGCCGATGTTGCTGGCGGACGCCAATCGGCGCCTGGTGGGGGTGCAGGCGGCAGTGGAAACGCGCGGCGACGCCGTCCACGAACAGCAGGCGCGCATGTCGGGTTTGATCGAGCGAGCGGCACGGGGAATGCCGATCCTCGACGACGCGGCCTTGCCGGCCCCGCGGGCGCTTGGCCGGACGGCCCTGATGGAACCGGGGCGGTGCGCATCATGATGAAGCGATCATGGCGGAGAAGCCTGCCGGCCATCGCCGCATGCGCCGTGGCGTCGATCGCGGCGGTCGGTGCCCACGCGCAGCAGGGGCGGGGCGCCGTGGTGCCGGTGCCCTATATGCTGGCCTGCAGCACGACCGAACAGCTCGTTGCCGCGCTCGGCGCCAATGGCGAAATCATCGCGGCCCGCGGCGCCTCGATCGGCGGGCCTGTCACCCAGTTCTGGATCAATCGGATCACGCGCGAATGGTCCGTGGTCTTTGTCGACCCCACATCGGGCCAATCCTGCCTGGTTGCGGCGGGCAGCGACTTCAAGGCCGAGCGCATCGATCCGCGGCCTCCCGATCCGTCGACGGAACGGCGCTCCTGATGGAAATCCAGGACCTTGCCGTCGCCCTGGGCCGGATCGAGGCCAAGCTGGACGGGCATATCGAGCACAGCCGCGAATGGCGCACGCATACCGACGCAACGATCGCCGAGGTTGTCGCCAAGGCCGAGCGCCTGGACCAGCTGCGCCATGGCGGCATCGGCATGGTGGTGGGACTGGCGATTGCGGCAGGTGCCGCCGGCTCGGTCGCGATGGGCCGCTTGAAGACTTTGTTGGGTATCGGATAGGCAGGAGGATACGATGGTAGCTGCACTCGGCGCGATCGGCGCCTTGATCGGCGGCGCGTCCGGCATGGCGCCGGTTGTGGGCAAGCTCATCGAGGCGGTAGCCCCGGTCGTCGATCGGCTGATCCCCGATCCGGACAAGAAGCAGCGGCTGATGATCGAACTTGTGGACACGCTCTCGCGCTTCGACGTGGCGCAGCTCGACGTGAACCGCACCGAGGCCCAGCACAGCAGCGTCTTCGTCGCCGGCTGGCGGCCGTTCATCGGCTGGGTGCTGGGCGTCGGCATAGGCTATTCCTTCCTGGTGGCGCCGCTGCTCGGCGGCCTGGTCGGCTTGTGGCGGCCGGGCTTTGCCATGCCGGTTGTCGACGATCATCTGTGGGAGCTGATATTCGCCATGCTCGGCATGGGGGCATTGCGAAGCTTCGACAAGCTGCGCGACGGTGGCGGCAAAGCGACTTCGGCCAAGAACGGTCGCTAGACGCGACGCTCTGTTTGCTTTTGCGGGTGCCTGGACGCCCGGCACGGCGGCGTCTACCATCGTTCGTCAATCTCGAACGACAAGGACGCCGATCATGTTGGACCTCTATGTCTGGCCGACGCCGAACGCCTACAAAATATCGATCATGCTCGAGGAGATCGGGCGTCCGTATCGCGTGATCGCGATCGATATCCAGGCCGGCGACCAGTTCAAGCCGGAGTTCCTGAAGATCAGCCCCAACAACAAGATGCCCGCGATCGTCGATCACGACGCGCCGGACGGCAAGCCGCTGGCGA
>JADLEG010000100.1 GCA_020846275.1 Alphaproteobacteria bacterium | reverse complement strand
TGGTTCTCGCGGTCGGCGACATAGACCCAGCCCTGGGGGTCGCAGCAGATGCAGTGGCTGATGTTGAACTCGCCGGCGTCGGTGCCGGGCTTGCCCCAGGTCTTCAGCAGCTTTCCGTTCGGCGCGTATTTATGGACGTTGCCGTTGCCGTATCCGTCGGACACGTAGATGTCGCCCTGCGGCGACAGCGCGGTATGGGTGCAGCGGTTGAAGGGGATGCCGCTCATGTAGGGCGACGGCTTGCCGGGCGTGCCGATCGTCATCAGCACCTTGCCCTCGAGCGTGCATTTGCGCACCGTGTGGTCGCCGTCATCCGTGCAGTAAATGCAGTCGTCAGCGCCGATATGAATCCCGTGCGCGTGCTTGAAGACGCCTTCGCCCCAGGAGCGCAGGAAGTTGCCGTCGCGGTCCAGCACGATGACCGGATGCTCGCCGCGCGTGAACAGGTAGACGTTGTCCTTTTTGTCGACCGCCACCGAAGGGACGTCGTTCAGTTCCCATCCGTCGGGCAGCTTGGCCCAGTTCTCCTCGACGCGATACTTGTATTGCCCTTCGCCGATGGTGACCGACATTGACGTCTCCGTTTCCCCGCTGCGCGCCATTCTGTGTCACGAATGGCGGGGGCGGACAAGGGACGTTGCGATCTACCTGTCATCTGCCCGGCGACAGATCGGTCCACGCTAGTTCGCGCAGCAGCACGATGGTCCAGCGCGTGCACAGCACCTCGGCCGCCATCGCGACCGGGCAGAACTGGCTGTGGCCGGGTTGCGTCATTGCTCGTCTTCCCATGCGGTGTCGCGGATCATAGACAGCAAGCTACGCGCCCCACGCCGCCGCGCGGCAGGACGGCAGCGAGAGCCGCTTCCAGTTGATCGACGACACCGACCTGGCCGGCACAATCCCCTATCTGCGCAAGGGATAGGGCAGGGATTGCAACTCCAGGGCCGCGCCGGATTGGCCGGCGCGGCCGCTTCGGATAGGTTGGGGGCCATTCCAAGAACGTGGTGGCCCTTTGACGATCCGCCTTTCCGTCCTCGATCAGTCCACGGCGCTTTCCGGGCGTCCGCCCGAGGAATCGATCCGCGAGACGATCGAGCTGGCCCGGCTCTGCGACGAGCTTGGCTATCTGCGCTTCTGGGTGTCCGAGCACCACAACCATCCCAGCATCGTCGGCACCGCGCCGGAAATCCTGGTGGCGGCGATCGCGGCGACGACGCGGCGCATCCGCGTGGGCAGCGCCGGCGTGATGCTGCCGCACTACGCGACGCTCAAGGTCGCCGAGCAGTTCCGCGTGCTCGAGGCGATCGCGCCCGGTCGCATCGACCTGGGCGTCGGCCGCGCCCCAGGCGGCGACTTCCGCACGGCGCTTGCGCTCAATCCACGGGCCGAAACCGCCGCCGACCAGTTTCTGGCCCAGCTTCGCGACCTGATGGCATGGGTTGTCGGGACCGATCTTCCGCAAGGCCATCCGTTCCGGGGCGTGGAGGCGCACCCCGCGGGCCCGACGGCGCCCGAGTTCTGGGTGCTCGGCAGCTCGGACTACGGCGCCCAGGTGGCCGCCCATTTCGGCCTGCCCTATTGCTTTGCCTATTTCTTCAGCGACGGTCGGGGCGTCGAGCAGGCGCTTGGCCTTTATCGCCGGCATTACCGCTCCAGCCCGGGCTATCCGTCGCCGCACGCGGCGATCTGCATCTGGGCGCTGGCCGCGGCGAGCGAGGAGGAGGCGCAGCACCAGTTCACCGCGCGCGCCGTGTGGCGCATCCTGCGCGACCGCAACATGCTGCTGGCCCTACCCACGCCGGAGGAGGCCGCCGCCGTCGCGCTCGCCCCCGTCGAGCAGGCGAAGCTGGCGCAGATGCGCGAAACCGCAATGGTCGGCGCGCCGCACAAGGTGAAACGGATGATCGACGAGCTGGCGGCATCGCGGCAGGTGCAGGAGGTCGCGGTCGTGACCTGGGCGCACGATGCCATGGTCCGCCGCAATTCCTACAGCCTGCTTGCGCGGGAATACGGGCTTGGAACATCCGGCTGAAGAGCGGCAACATGCGCATGCGGACGGCTCCTGAAGCGGAAGATCTGGCGGGCATCCGCCGCTGGTTCGCGCGCCTGGCGCAATGCGTCCAGGCCGTCGACTACGAGGCGGCCTTCCCGTTGTTCGCCGAGGACCTGATTGCCTTCGGCACGTTCAACGACTTCGTTACCGAGCGGCCGACCGTCGCGCGCGAGCAGTGGATGAACGTCTGGCCGACCATCCGGAATTTCCGCTGGCGGCTCGACGGCGTGCAGGCGATCGTCGCCGCCGACCGGTCGAGCGCGGTCGGGATGGCGATATTCGACTCCGACGGATTCCGCGAGGACGGCAGCCGCTTCGATCGCCGCGGGCGCGCCACGGTGGCCTTCTCGCGCCCCGCGATCGGCGCGGCGTGGGTCGCCCTGCATACCCATATGTCGCTGTTCCGCGACACGCCCAGCCGATCCTTCGGGCGCTTCCCCGCGCGCGATCGATCCTAGCTCGGCTTGCCCTGCATTCGCGGCAAATCTCCGGCTTCGCTTTGCGCTTATCCAGTTGTTAGCGTCCTTTGCCTATAAAGCGAAGGCGAACGGAGCGCAGGGACAAAGGCCAATGTCCGCATCGATGCTTGTCCGACAGGGAACAGAGGATTTCGACGGGCGGGATCGCACGGGCGAGCAGCTCGATGGCCTGCGCCTCGCCGGCAGAACCATCCGCAACGTCCGGTTCGATCGCGCCTCGTTGCGCGTGGCGATGTTCGAAGGAGCGACCTTCGTGGACTGCTCGTTCGCGGGTGCCGTGCTCGACGGCAGCCGGATGGCGGGCGCGGTGTTCGAGAACTGCGATTTCACCGGCGCCAGGCTGGTGAAGGTGGATGCCAGCGAAGCCGTCTTCCGCTCGACGCCGGTCCTGTCCTATCGCCAGGAGCAGCGCAATACCGCCACGGCCGCCGAGCCGGTCGTGTCCTTCAGCGGCGCGACGATCGCGAATTCCACCTTCGCCGGCGCGAAATTGACCCGGGTGTCGCTGCACAACGTGCGGGCGACGAATGTCGATTTCCGCGAGGCGGACCTGGCGGGGGCCACGTTCGAGGGCTGCACGATCGCCGGCTCGCAGTTCGCGGGCGCCCGGCTGGATGGGGCGGATTTCTCCGGCACCGAAGATGCGCGCGAAGCCTTGCCGGGATGGGCCCAGACCCTGGTCACGCTGCTTCAGCGCCCGGCGGCCGCGGCGCTGGCCAAGGCCATCCGCCTGCACGAGAAATGGATCGCGACCAGCGGCCGGGACGGCGAGCGGCTGGAGCGCCGCGCGCTGGATATCAGCCATGCGCGGCTCGACGATCGCGACCTGTCGGGATGCAGCCTGCGCGACTGCCGGCTCGATTTCGCCAGTCTAAAGAACGCGCGGCTGATCGCGGCCGACCTGCGGGGATGCAGCTTCGTCCGCACCGACTTGACCAACGCCGATCTGCGCGAGGCGCAGGTCGATCCCGACGCCCTGGCGCGGCGGCTGGGCGGGGAAAGCCGGGCCTAGCGCAGCGGCGCGCCCGTGGGCGGCTTCGGCCGCGCCGCCAGGATCGTCGCGCCGCCGTCCAGCGCGATTTCCTTGACCAGCTTGTTGGTGATCGCCTCGGCAAAGGTCTCGAAGCCCTCGACCACGATCGTGAAGGCGCCTGGCCCGCCCACCACGTTGATCTTGAAGTAGTTTTCCAGCCCGCCCGGTGGATGGGTGTGCTCCGGATTCCACGGCATCGGCTCGGGGCTCAGGATCACCAGCGCGTTGATGGTGATGCCGGCGGCCACCGCGTCGTCGCGCGCCAGGATCGGCGGGCGCCCGTTGGTATTGGTGCCGTCGCCCGACACGTCGATGGTCCGGCGCTCGCTGTCGATGCTGGTGGCGTCGAAGAGCCTGGTCGAGGCTTCGATGGCCGCGCCCAGCGCGGTGCGGTTGGCGGCCGACCGCGGCTCGCTCAACAGCTTGTCGGCGAAATACCCGGCCTGCTCGTCGTCGCCGATCACCGTCCAGTCGATCACGACTTTCTGCGATTCGCTGCCCGACCACTCGAAGAAGCAGACGGCGATCCGGCCGAGCGGCCCCGAGCGGATCGCCCGCATTACGCGGGGATCGCGGAACGCCGCGGCATAGCCCTTGCGCTGCAGCTCGAATTCGCGATCGTCGATGCTGCGGGAGACGTCGGCGGCCAGCACGAGCTTCAAGTCCACATCCTCGGCCGCGGCCGGCTTCGGGACCCATGCGGTTGCCAGGACCATCAGCGACAGCGCCAGGACGGCGCGGCGGACCAGCGATAGCAAGCTCAATGCTGCCTCCTTGCCCGGGAATGACATAATGTAGCGTATCGGGTGCGGCAGCACGAGGCCGCGCGAGCCGCTGGAAGCCGCCGCAGACGGGCATCGGTCATGAAGATCCTTTTCCTCCATCGCTTTTTTCCTGCCCAGTACCGCCACCTGGCAGCGGCCCTGGCGGCCGATCCGGCGAACGAGGTCCGCTTCATCGCCGCCGAGCGCGAGGCGGAGGCGGCGATGCCCGCTATAACCTTGCATCTTTACAAGCCCGCCCGCGCCGCGCACGCGAGCACCCACCACTATCTGCAATTTGCCGAAAATGCCGTGCTGCACGGCCAGGCGGCCTTCCGCGCCATGCGCGCCCTGGCCGAGGAGGGGTTCCAGCCCGACGTCATCTGCGCGCATGTGGGCTTCGGCGCCGGCCTGTTTGCCGCCGACGCCTTCCCCGATGTGCCGATCGTCGCCTATGCCGAATGGTACTACCGCGCCCGGGACAGCGACGCCGATTTCCTCGATCGCGCCGCCGTCGGCGACGACGATGCCTGCCGGTTGCGCATGCGCAACGCCGGCATCCTGACGGAACTGGCGGCCGCCCAGGTGGTGATCTGTCCCACCGGGTTCCAGCGCGACCAGTTTCCCCCTGCGCTGCGCGAGCGCATCACCGTGCTGCACGATGGCGTCGACACCGACTACTTCGCGCCCTCGCCCGGTCGCCCGGCGCTGGGACTGCCGATCCCGCCCGATGCGCCGATCGTCACCTATGCGACGCGGGGCCTGGACCCCTATCGCGGCTTTCCGCAGTTCATGCGCGCAGCCGCGCTGCTGCTGGCCCGGCGCCCCAATCTGCATGTCGTGGCGGCGGGCGAGGACCGGGTCTTCTACGGCGCGACCCCGCCCGGCGGCGGATCGTGGAAGGCGGCGATGCTGGCGGAGCTGGAGGACCTCGACCTCGCGCGGATCCACTTCCCCGGACCGCTGCCCTACGACGCCTATCGCGACCTGCTGCGCGCCTCTAGCGTGCATGTGTATCTGACGGTGCCTTTCGTGCTGTCCTGGTCGCTGCTCGAGGCGATGGCGACGGGATGCGCCATCGTCGCGTCGGACACCGCGCCGGTGCGCGAGTTCATTGGAAACGATGCCGAGGGAATCCTGGTCGATCTCCGCTCGCCGGAAACAATTGCCGCGGCAATCGATCGCATCCTCGCGCGCGGCGCGCCGGTTGCGGACTTGCGGCGGCGCGCGCGGTCGGCCGCGGTCGACCGCGTCGCGCTCACGAAACTGCTAACGCGGCAGGTCGAACTGGTCCGGGCGGCCGCGCGGTCGCGCTGATCCGGCGCCGCTGCCGGGGCGCATTTTGCGCGAAATGACAGCCGTATTTTCCGGGAACTCGCGGCGATTGCGATTCATGGACCCCAATGGTGGCATGGCGTTCGATTGACGTCCCCTCGACCGCGGGCTGAGGCGGCGGGGCCAACACGCTGATTCGATGGCGTATCGACGAGACGCCCGCGCGCCCGAATCCGCGCGGCACTCGCGCGGCTTTTTTGGGAGAAGCGCGGCGTTTGCCGGCAAAACCCTGTTCAAATCTATGCAAGAATTACTTTGGTTTTTATCTAGTTTTTTCAGTGGTTTGCCTAGTTGTGCAAAGCATTATTTGCTTGATTACTTGGACGTTGCCTGGATATATTGGCGAACCATTAAACGCGTAACACAAGCCATTCGGGGGCACCTATGGCAACAATTCCGGGCAGTGCGTTCAACGACTTCCTCCAAGGCACGGGGGGCAGCGACATCATCGGTGCCAATGGCGGCGACGACCACGTGCAAGCCGGCGGCGGCAACGACAAGGTCTTCGGCGGCGACGGCAAGGACTGGCTCGAAGGCGGCAGCGGCAACGACCAGATGCATGGCGGCACCGGCAACGACTTCCTCGACGGTGGCAGCGGCAACGACAAGCTCTACGGCAACGACGGCGATGACGGCCTGTCGGGCGGCAGCGGCAACGATTTCCTGTCCGGCGGCGCCGGCAACGACCAGATCCACGGCGGGTCGGGGAACGACGAGGCCCACGGCGGCAGCGGCGACGACAAGGTCTTCGGCGAGTCCGGCAACGACAAGGTCTATGGCGGCAACGGCGACGACACGGTCTCCGGCGGCGCCGGCAACGACACGGTCTCGGGCGGCAACGGCGACGACCTCGTGAGCGGCGACGACGGCAACGACCTGGTGTTCGGCGGCAACGGCGACGACATGGTCTACGGTGCCAACGGCAACGACGAGCTGCATGCCGGCAACGGCGACGACTTCGTCAGCGGCGGCCTGGGCAACGACAAGATCTTCGGCGACCGGGGCGATGACCGGCTGGAAGGCGGCGCCGGCGACGACACGGTGCATGGTGGGTCGGGCGACGACAAGATCATCGGCTGGACCGGCAACGACAAGCTGTTCGGCGATGCCGGCGACGACACCATCTCCGGCGGCGACGGCAACGACGTGATCAGCGGCGGCCGGGGCGACGACGTCCTGCGCGGCGATGCGGGCCACGACACGTTCATCTTCAATGGCGGTGGCGGCAACGACGTCGTGCTCGACTTCCACAAGGGCGAAGACCTCTTGCAAATCCAGAAGAATATCAATGGGATGCATGTCGTCACGCCGGCCGACTTGGCCGATCACGTGCATGCCGACAGCAACGGCAACGCCGTCGTCGACCTGGGCCATGGCGACAGCATCACCCTGGTCGGCGTCAGCGCCGACGACGTCCACAACAATCCTAACTCATTCTTCGTAATTGGCTGATAGGTCAGGAAAGCCGCCGCGCCAGGGGTTCGGCGCGGCGGCGCTCCTGCGGGGGGCGGAGGCTTAGCCCAGGGTGTTCCACACATGTACGGAGATACCGCAGAGGCGGTAACGGCGTCCCTCACCGTTGGGACCATCGGCAGAGAGACCGTGCTCGCCGTATGGGAAGCCGGCGCAAACGAAACCCCGCGCCAGACTCAACCGAAAATCGACGGCACACCGGCGGCAGCGCCGGTCGCGCGCGTGGCCGTTCCCACCCGCTGGGGCAGCCTGCGCAGCCTGGCGGCTTTCCGCATGGGTGCCGGCAAGGACGCCGCACGGCGCGTGACGATCGTCGAACGCGATACCAACACGCTGCTGGCCGCGGCGTCGGTGCCGGGTGGCGTCGCCCGGTCGGTCGATGTGCAAACCCTGCTGGACGGGCTCGACGCCGAGGGGCGCATCCGGGTCGTCCGCTTCATTCTCGAAACCTGCCGCTCGAGTTTCCGCCTGGGCGACGAGGCGGCCTTCGCCGCCTTCTGCCGCGAGCTGGTCGGGGCCGTATCGGCCCGGCCGGGCGAGCTGCGCCCGCGCCTGGCGGTTGCCGGCGACTATGTCCTGTGCGTCGGCGTGCTGCCGGCCGGGTTCGGCACGCCCGGCAGCGCCGTTGTTGTCGGGCGCCATGCCGTGCGCCAGGCGCGCTTCGCGCCGGCCATCGCCGGCGGCCGGATGAGCGGCGGCCAACGCCCGTTCGCCCAGATGCTGCAGCGGCCGGAAGCGGGCGAGGGGATCACCGTCGTCGTGTTCAGCACCGGCGCAATGGCCTGCCGGCTTGTCGGGCCGGGGGCTGGCCCTGAGGATCCGCCGCTGCCGCGGACCCTGGCGCGCACCGCCGATCCGGATGGCCGGGTGCGCGACTACGTGCTGCGCTGTCTGGCGAAGCATGCGCCCAAGGATGCGACTGCGGCCGCGGCCCTCGACGAATTCCGCCTCGCGCACGCGCCGGCTCGCGCGGGCGCCGCCGCCGTGCGGCCGCCGGTGCAGGCGAGCCTGGAGAAGTGGATCCCGGTCCCCGACGGCGGGCTCTTCGTGGCCGGCTCCATCGGCGACCCGCACGGCCTGGTGTCCGGGCTGATGCTGGGCGATGGCCCCGATGCGCGGCCGTGGAGCGGTTCCCTGCATCGCGTCGCAGCGCCGGAGAACGCGCGCCGCGCGCCCGAGGATCGCCGCGACCTTTTCGTCGGCTACATAAAGGATGCGGCCGACGCCGCGTCGTCGCGGCTTGGCCTGGCGCTCCGGTCCGGCGCAAGCCTGGGTCTGACGCAGCCCGCGCCGCCGCTTGGCGCGCGCGGAGGCCGCGACGCGGTGCTGGCGGCGCTGCCGGCGATCTCGGTCACCAACTCGATCATTGCCGACTGCATTGCGCCGGCGGCGAGCCGCCTGCAGGCGCAGCACCTGGCCACCCGCCAGGCGCCCGAGGTGATCCAGTTCGGCAAGCGCCACGGCGATCCGCGCGTCTCGATCCTGGTGCCGCTCTATCGCACGCTCGAGTTCCTGCGCTTCCAGCTCGCCGCCTTCGCGGTAGATCCGGAGCTGCGCGAATCCGAGCTGATCTTCGTGCTCGACTCGCCCGAGCAGCAGCGCGAGCTGGAGCACTTCCTGCGCGGCCTGCACATGCTTTACGACCTGCCGATGACCCTTGCGGTCATGTCCGACAATTACGGCTATGCCGCGGCAAACAACGCGGGCGCTGCGCTGGCTCGCGGGCGCGAATTGCTGCTGCTCAACTCCGACGTGGTGCCGGACCGGCCCGGCTGGCTTTCGACCCTCTCGCGGGTATTGGCCGAAGACGAGAGCATCGGCGCGGTGGGCGGCAAGCTGCTGTTCGACGACGACTCGCTGCAGCATGCCGGGCTCTATTTCGAAAAGGATTCGGACGGCACCTGGTACAACCGCCACTATTTCAAGGGATTTCCGCGCGACTTCGCCGCGGCCTGCGTGGCGCGCGACGTTCCCGCGGTGACCGGCGCGTGCCTGCTGTTGCGGCGCGATCTCTACGAACGGCTCGGGGGGCTGAGCGAGGACTATCTGATCGGCGACTACGAGGACTCCGACCTGTGCCTCAAGCTGCGCTCGGCGGGAAACGTCGTGCGCTACGAGCCGGCGGCGGAGTTGTATCACTTCGAACGCCGGTCGATCGAGCGCAACACCGGCTACACGCGCGGCGTCGCCGACGCGCATAACCGATGGCTGCACCACCAGCGCTGGCAGACGGGCATCGGCGCGCTGATGGAAGGCGCGGAGGAGTTGCCGCCGGTGCGCCGCGCGCGTGTCAAGCAGCGCATCCAGCGCCAACGCATCGCGCGCGAGCAGGTCGTCGCCACCTGGGCCAAGCGCCTGTCCGGTCGCCCGTCGGCGCGGGCGTTGCCCGCCCTGGTTGGCGCCATGTCGGCGGCGATGGCGGAACCGGAGGGAACCCAGTCGTGACCGCCGCGCTCGTCAAGCGTCCCCGCAACCCGGCCGCCAAGCCCGCGATCCGGGATATCGGTGCCGAGATTACGTTCGACGCGCTGCTGCGTCACGTTGCCACCAATCGCTTCCTGCCGGTGCCGCCGGCGGGGGCGCACACCGTCGGCGACGGCGACTTCCGCGCGATCGGCGCCGAATTCCTGGGGCATTTCGTTCGCCATGGCGGCCTGAAGCCTGAAGCGGCGGTCCTCGATATCGGCTGCGGCCTGGGGCGCATGGCGATCCCGCTGACCCAGTACCTGCGCGAGCCGGCCGGGCGCTACCACGGCATCGACATCGTCGCGAGCGCGATCGAATGGTGCCGCCAAGTGATCACGCCGGTCTACGACCGGTTCACCTTCGAGTTCCTGGATGTCCGCAGCGCGCTTTACAACCCGAAGGGCAGCGCCGCACCGGAGGCCGTGCCGCTTCCGGTAGAGACGGCAAGCTTCGACTTCGTCATCATGACCTCGGTCCTGACCCATATGCACGCGGCCGACGCGGCCGCCTATCTGCGCGAGGCCGGTCGCGCGCTGCAGCCCGGCGGGCGGTGCTTCGTCAGCATGTTCCTGATGGACGAGGCGGCGAAGACGGCGCTGCGCGCGAAGCGCAGCCGGCTGGGCTTCGATCCGGCGGGGGCCGGGCCGGAGTTCCACGCCGACCCGAAGCAGCCGCTCGCCGCGGTGGCCTATGACCGCGATCATTTCCTGGCGATGGCCGCGGCGGCGGGCCTGGCGCCGGTCAAGCCGATCATCGCCGGAAGCTGGAGCGGCCATCAGGGGCTGACCTATCAGGACCTGTGCATCCTGGGCCCGGTCGCATCCGCGAAGCCGGCGGCGCGGGGAGCCCGGCCATGAAGGCGCCGCGCGTGCTGTTCGTCTGCCACAACCATCCGGCCTTCCATCCCGGCGGCACGGAGATTTTCGCGCACGACCTGTTCCGCACGCTGCGCGACGAGTTCGGCGTTGAGACGATGTTCCTGGGCTGCGCCGACCGGCTGCACCGCGACCGGCGCCCCGGCACGCTGTTCCAGACGGTCGACCGCTCCGCCGACGAAATGGTGATGTGGGCGGGGCATTTCGACCGCTTCAACCTGTCGCAGGTCGACCTGCACGCGGTGGTGCCGGAATTCACCGACTTCCTGCGCGTCTACAAGCCGGACATCGTGCACTTCCATCACATCCTGATGGTCGGGGCCGAGGCGTTGTTCCTGGTCCGCCGGACCCTGCCGCGCGCGCGGATCGTCATGACGCTGCACGACTACTTCCCGATCTGCGCGCATGAAGGCCAGATGGTGACGACCAAGGGCATGGCGCTGTGCGAGCGCGCGACGCCGGATTCCTGCCATCGCTGCTTCCCGGACATCGATGCCGACAAGTTCGTGCTGCGGCGCGGCCAGATCCAATCGATGTTCAGCCTGGTCGACCAGTTCCTCGCCCCCAGCGAATTCCTGCGCCGGCGCTACATCGAATGGGGCCTGCCGGCGGACAAGATCACGGTCATGCGCAATGCGCGGCCGGATGCCGAACCGGCGCCGCTGCGGCCTGTCAGCGGCGGCGGCCGACGCGATGCTTTCGGCTTCTTCGGCAACCTGAACCCCTTCAAGGGCGTACCGGTACTGCTCGATGCGGCGCAGCGGCTGGTGCGGCAGGGCGATACGCGCTTCACCCTCGGGCTGCATGGCGGCATGCCGTTCCAGACCAAGGAATTCCAGGAGAAGGTCGAAGGCGCGGTGCGCAAGTCGGCCGGCACGGTGGTGTTACGTGGCGCCTACAAGGCGCATGAGCTGCGCGCGCTGATCGCCACGGTCGACTGGGTCGTGGTCCCGTCGATCTGGTGGGAGAATGCGCCGCTGGTGATCCAGGAGGCGTTCCAGCATCGCCGTCCGGTGATCTGCAGCGACATCGGCGGAATGGCAGAAGCGGTGCGCCCGGACGTCGACGGCCTGCATTTCCGCGCCGGCGATGCGGTCGATCTGGCGCGCGTGATGCGCCGGGCGATGGACGAGGCGGGACTTTGGCAGCGCCTGTCGGACGGCATCGCGCCGGTGCCGACGATCGAATCCTGCGCCGAGGATCATCTCGACCTCTACCAGTCGATGCTGGCGACGCAGCGGAGGCTCAGCGCATGACGCCGGACGCCGGAGCGCCGACCGTATCCGACAAGCTGCCCGTGAAAGCGGGGAAGGGGCAGCGCCTGCCCGCCGCGACGCATGGCGAGGCGCGCGCCGCCTGGCTGATCGACGAGGCCACGCTGCTGATCGCAGGCGCGGCGGATGGAACCGTTCCCGAAGCGGCCGAGGTTGTTTCGCCCGCCGGCGAGGTCGTCGGCACCATCCGCAGCGTGAGCTGGTCCAGCGAGCAGCCGGGTGGGGCGAAGGCCGAATCCGCGCGGTTCGTGGCACTGCTGGCGGTCGAAAACGTGGCCGCGATCCGCCTGGAACGGGTGGAGCTGGCCGACGGCAGCGGTCCGCGCGTTGCGCTGTCGATCCCGCGCTTCACGCTCAATCCCCAGGCGGTCGTCACGCAACTGGCGGCCTCGCCCTTGCCGGCGCTGCCGGGCATTCTCGATTTCCTCGGTGCGGGCCTTACGGAAACTGCCGCGGGACAGGCGCCGGTGGAGGCCAGCCACGCCGCCCGGGTAGTGACCGCGCTGCTCAACGAGATTTCCAAGCCCGACGGCTTCGTCGAGGTCTTCGGCCCGGCGGAGGACGGCGGCACGGTGATCGAGGGGTGGTCCTTCCACCTTCGCCCGGGCATCGGCGGCCTGATCGTCGAAACCCACCGCCCGCTCAAGCGCACCAGCGCGGTGGGCGTGTTCGACCGCCCCGACCTGCTGCCGAACGCGCTGGGCATCGTCGCCTATTTCCGTGGCGGCACGCCGGTCGATCCGAAGGATATCCGCCGCATCCACTATCGGACCGCCAGCGGCTATTTCCATCTCAGCGTCGCCGAGGCGCGGACCATCCTTGCGACGCGGGACACGGTTCCGCATCTGCGCGCCAGGCTGACGCGCACGAGCTGCGACGCGCAGACGATGCGCGCCTTCAAGCGGACCTGCCGGCCGCGGTTCGAGGGTCGCGAAACGATCTCGACCTTCGCGGCGCCGGTGCGCGCGGTGGTGGACCTGGCGGTTACGGTGCCCGAGGCGGGTATTTTTGTCTGCGGCTGGCTGCTCGATCCCCTGCGGCGGGTCGAGCGGGTGGTCCTGCGCGGCACCGACGGCTTCTATCTGAGGGTGGACGACATCTGGGGCCGGCTGCTGCGCCAGGACGTGACGGAGACCTTCCGCACCGATCCGCTGCTGGGGCCGGCGGTCGCCCAGGCGCCGAGCGATGCGTGCCGCCATGGCTTCGCGGTGTTCGCGCCGCGGCCGAATGCGGGCCACGCGCCGGCCGGGCTGTGGCTGGAGATCGTGCTGACCGACGAGACGGCGGCCTTCCTGCCGTTTCCGGCGCTCGACGGCGCGCAGGAGGGCGTGGCGGCGCGGCTGCTTACATGTCTCAATCCGGCGGACGCGGCGGTGCGGTCGGTGGTCGAGCGCCATTTGGCCCCGGCCAGCGTGGCGGCGACGAGGCGCGGCGCCTCCGGCGGCGATGCCGGCGAGGTCGTGCCGATCGGGAACAAGCCGCGGGGCGGCGAGACGCCGCGCCTGTCGATCGTCCTGCCGCTGGCCGATGGCGCGGAGGATATCGACATCAATCTCGCCTGCCTGGCGGGCGAAGCCGCGGCGGTGGCGGCCGAGCTGATCGTCGTGGCGTCGGGCGGCGCCGATTCGGCGCTGGCCGACCGGCTGGACCACTACACGCGCTTCTACGGCTTCGGCGGCAGGCTCGCGATGATCGAGCGGACGGTGACGCGCCACCAGGCGATTGCCGCCGGCGCCCGGCTTGCCACCGGCGAGGCACTGCTGTTCCTGGCGCCGGACGTGCTGCCCCGCGGCCAGGGTTGGCTCGGCGGGCTGTTCAGCGCGTTCCGCGCCAACGAACGCACCGGGCTGGTGAGCCCGACCTTGCTCTACGAGGACGATTCGATCCGCTTTGCGGGCATGCCTCTTGACGAAGTCGGCAGCGACATGCCGGTGCCGAAAGGCCCGGGTCGCTACACCGGCTATCCGCGCCACTGGCTCACCCAGACCGCATCGATCGAGGTCCTGGCGGGCACCAGCGAGTGCTGCCTGATGCCGCGACGCCTGTTCGACCGCGTCGGCGGCTTTGCGCGCGATCTGCTGGGCGGACCGCAGCAGGACATAGCGCTGGGGCTTCGGCTGCGCGCCGCGGGGCGGAGCTGCGTGTGGACACCGCGCGTCTCGCTCTATGCCGTCGATCCGGCATCACGCACGGAAGCGCCGGGCCGCGGCGGCGAGATCGCGCGCATGGTCGACGAATGGTCCTTCGCGCGGACCTGGGAGCGGCATCGCGCGGAACATGCCACCGTCCGGCCGGGCGAGGTCGCATGACGGCGGCGCCAACCGCGGCACCCATGCGCGTGCTGGTGATATCGCACGGGCACCCCGCCTATTCGATCGGCGGCGGGGAGCTCGCGGCCTACAACCTCTTTCGCGGCCTGGATTCCGATCCGGGTGTCGAGGCGCAGTTTCTCGCGCGCGTCGGACCGCCGCTGAAGGCGCACGCCGACACCCCGTTCATGAGCCTGCGGCAGAACGCGCGCGAAACGCTGTTCTTCAGCGACAGCTACGACCATTTCCGGATGTCGAACCGCGACATTGCCGCGCTGGAGCGCCACTTTGCGGCGTTCCTCCAGGCCCTGAAGCCCGATATCGTGCATTTCCACCATTTCCTGGGCCTGGGGCTGGAATGCCTGCGCGTCGTGCGCCAGGTCTGCCCCGGTGCGCGCATCGTGGTGACGCTGCACGAGTTCCTGGCGATCTGCTTCAACCATGGCCAGATGATCAAGACGGGCAAGCCGACGCCCTGCCATCGCGCCACGCCGGCGGATTGCGCGATGTGCTACCCGGAGATTTCGCCCGCGCGCTTCTTCAAGCGCGAGATGTTCATCAAGTCCCATTTCGATCTCGTCGACGCTTTCGTCTCGCCCAGCCGGTTTCTGGCGGACCGCTTCGTCGAGTGGGGCCTGGCGCGCGAGCGGATGCGCGTTGTCGAGAACGGGCTCGACATCCCCGAAACCGCGCCGCCGCGGCCGCTGGCAAAGCCGGCGCGTGGTGCCGCGGCCGGTCGGCGCGGGCGCTTCGCCTTCTTCGGCCAGCTCAATCCCTTCAAGGGCATCGACGTGCTGCTGGACGCGGTCGGCCGCATCCCCGCCGCGCAATGGGGCGACGATGCCGGGCTGATCGTTTTCGGCGGCAATCTGGAGCACCAGCCCGAGCCGTTCCGCGAGCGCTTCCAGCGCCTGATGGGCCAGGCCGAAGGCCGGGTCCGCTTCTACGGCAGCTATCGTCCGCCCGAGCTCGCCACCCTGATGCGCGAGGTCGACTGGGTGGTGGTGCCTTCGGTGTGGTGGGAGAACTCGCCGCTGGTGATCCAGGAGGCATTCGCCCATGGCCGGCCGGTGATCTGCAGCGATATCGGCGGCATGGCGGAAAAAGTGCGCGATGGCGTCGACGGCCTGCATTTCCGCGCCGGCAGCGCCGAGAGCCTGGCCGACCGGCTTGTCGCCGCGCTCGGCACGCCGGGGCTGTGGGACAGGCTGCGCGCCGGCGCGCCCAAGCCGCCGACGCCGGTCGGCGCCGCGCGCCAGCACCTGGCGCTCTATCGCGAACTGGCCGCGCGGCGCACGGCCGTCGTCCGGCGCATCAAGGTGGTGGACCAGGCATCGTCCGTGACGAAGAAGGCAGTGGGAGCGACCGCATGATCGGACGCGGCAACACGCCAAAGGGGCCGTCCCGGCCGACTCCGGTTCCCGATCGGCCGGCAGAGCGTCAACCCGGTCCGGCTCCGGCGCCGAAGCCGGCGGCATCGGCCGGCCCGGAGGCGAAGCCCGAGCCGCAGGTGCAGGCCACGGCGGAGATGCCGGGCGCCAAGCCGCACGCTAGGCGCGCCAAGGCGAAGCCGTCGCCGCTGCCGATTCCGGGTATGAAGCCGTCGGCCGTAACCGACGCCGTGCGCGAGGGCGGCCTGGCGATTGCCTATGCCGGCGGGCTTTCGATCGTCACCAATCTGCTGCAGCTCACCGTGCCGCTCTACATGCTGCAGCTCTATGACCGCGTGATGACGAGCCACAGCGTCGACACGCTGGTCATGCTGACCCTGATGGCGCTTGCCAGCCTGGTCTGCATGGGCCTGGTCGACTACATCCGCGCACGGGTCTGGTTCGTCATGGGCGGCAAGCTGGCACGCCGGCTCGACCTGGCGGCCATCGGTGCGGCCATCAGCGGCTGGGTGACCAGGCAGTCGCCCGAGGCGCGACAGGCGCCGCGCGACCTCAACGAGGTCCGGCTGTTCGTGACCGGCGGGGGCCTGACGGCGATCTTTGACGTTGCCTGCGCGCCGCTGTTCTTGCTGGTTCTGTTCCTGCTCCACCCCGTCTACGGGCTGGTCGCGATCGCCGCTGCGATCATGCTGGTGGGGATGGCGCTGGCGATGGAATTCATCGGCCGCCGCCCGATGGGTCAAGCCAGCGAGGCCACGGTTCATGCCTTCGCCGAGATCAACGCCGCGATCCGCAACGGCGAGGCCATCGAGGCAATGGGCATGCTCGCCAACGTTGGCAAGCGCTGGCGCGGCCACTATGGCCGCGCGATGGACCTGCACGAGGCGGCGCACAGCCGGTCGAAGGCCCTGTCCGCGATCACCCGTTCGCTGCGGCTGGCGGTCCAGATCGCAATGCTGGCGACCGGCGTGCTGTTGATCATGGATCGGCTGGCGTCGCCGGGCAGCATGATCGCCGCGAGCATCATCATGGGCCGGATGTTGGCGCCGCTGGAGCAGCTCGTCGAGGGATCCCGCCAATGGGCAGGCGCGTTGAGCGCGCTCGGCAGGCTCCGGCGCTTGATCGAGGAGACGCGTTCCCAGCGGCAGCAGACGCCGCTGGTGGTAGAGAATGCGCGGCTGGCGGTGGAGCGCTGCTACTTCATGCCCCCCGGCCATGAGAAGGCGGTGATCAAGGGCATCTCGTTCACGCTGGAGCCGGGCGAGGTGCTGGGGGTGGTCGGACCCTCGGCCGCCGGAAAATCGACCCTCGCGCGCCTGCTGGTGGGCATCTGGAAGCCCTCGGGCGGCGCCATCTTCCTGGATGGCCACGACGTATTTACCTGGGAGCGCGCGAGCTTCGGCGGATCGGTCGGCTATGTGCCGCAGCAGCCCATGCTGATGAACGGGACGGTACGCGAGAACATCGCGCGGCTCGGCGATTGCGATCCGCGGCTGGTGATCGATGCGGCGCGCCGCGCCGACGTCCACGAGATGATCGGCCGCCTGCCGTTCGGCTACGACACCATCATTGGCGAAGGCGGCTATGCCTTGAGCGGCGGCCAGCAGCAGCGCATCGCCCTGGCACGCGCACTGTTCGGCCACCCGAAACTTCTGGTGCTGGACGAGCCCAACTCCAATCTCGATACGGCAGGTGAGCGCGCCTTGCTGGCGGCGATCGCCGCGGCGAAGAAGGAGGGCGCCACGGTGGTGCTGATCGCCCATCGCCCGTCGGTCATGTCGGTCGCCGACAAGATCCTGGTCCTCAAGGATGGCGTGATCGAGCAGTTCGGCGAGCGGACGGACGTCATCAAGACCATCGTGCCGAGCGGCGCCGCCAGCGGGAACCAGGGCGGCGGCCCGCCGGCCATTATCGATCCCACCAAAGGCGGGCCGACCCGGCTGGTGCGCACATGACGACATCGATCACCACGGCGCGGAGCGGGGCGCTGTCCCTGGACCTGCACGCAGGCCAGGCGCCGGACCTCGCCGACGAGCTCGATGACAACGTGCCGACCCTTCGCGGCCCGCTGATCGCCGGCGCAATCACGATCGCGGTGTTCCTGGGCACGTTCCTCGCCTGGGGCTTTCTGGCGTCGCTCGACAGCGCGGCGATCGCGCCCGGCAACATCATCGTCGACAGCCATCGCAAGACCATCCAGCACCTGGAAGGCGGCATCCTGCGCGAGCTCCTGGTGCAGGAGGGCCAGAAGGTGAAGGCGGGCCAGGTCCTCCTGCGCCTCGACACGGCGCTGGCGGATTCGGCGGCCATGCAGCTTCGCAACCAGCGCTGGGCGACGCAGGTGAAGATCGCGCGCCTGCGCGCCGAGCAGGAGGATGCGGCCACGATCGCCTTGCCGCCCGAGCTGGAGAAGCAGGCCACCATGCCGGGCCTGGTCGAGCATTTCGCCACCCAGCAGAGCCTGTTGACGGCGCGCAAGCAGGCATATGAGAGCCAGGTTTCAGCGATCGAGCGGCGCATGCAGCAGTCGCGCGAGGACATCGCGGCGCTGCGCGCCCAGTATTCCTCGACGGCCGAGCGGCTGAAGTATTTCGAGGAAGAGGCCGACGCCATCCGCGAACTGGTCGAGAAGGGGTACGAGCGCAAGCCCCGGCTCTTGGGGCTGCAGCGCAGCATTGCCGAGATGCGCGGGCGGATCGGCGAGCTCGACGCCAACATGGCCCGCGCGCGGCAGGCGATCGCCCAGGCCGAGTTCGAGGCCAAGACCGTCCGCAACCAGCGGCAATCCGACATCAATCGCGAACTGCAGGACGCCCAGGCGGTCGAGGCCGATCTAAGCGACCGTCTGAAGGGCGCCGACGACGTGCTGCAGCGCAAAGACGTCGTGGCGCCCCAGGACGGCCAGGTCGTCGACCTGAAGTTCTTCACGCCCGGCGGCGTCATCCAGGCCGGGCAGCCAATCATGGACATCGTGCCCCTGGACGACGACATGATCGTCGAGGCGCGGGTCAACCCGACGGATATCGACGTGGTGCGCGTCGGCCTGCCGGCCGAAGTGCGCATGACGGCGTTCCGCCAGCGCATCGTGCCGCTGGTGGACGGCGAGGTAATCTATGTCGCGGCGGACAAGATGCAGGACCAGCGAACGGGCGAAAGCTACTTCACGACCCGGGTCCGCCTGAAGAAGGAATCGCTGGTTGCCGCGGGCAAGATCGAGCCGTATCCCGGCATGCCGGCGGAGGTATACATCGTGACCGGCAAGCGGCGTGCGATCGATTACATCCTGTCGCCGATAGTCGACACCACGCGGCGGTCGTTCCGCGAGCAGTAAAGGCCGGGGCGGCACTAGCCCGCCAGCACAGCCATCACTACGGCCGCGATGGTGGCCGCGGTGGCGACCACGCCAAGGCCGATCAAAAGCAGAAGCTGGCGGTTGAAAAGCGTCTCGGGGTCTCGGCGCTGGCCCTGCTTCTCGAGCTGGCTCAGCACGCCGTCGAAACGCACCAGGAAGACTTCCGCCTCGGCGATGCGGCGCGCCAGGTCGCCCTGGGTGGCGCGGATCTGATCCAGCGTCTGCGTCAGTTCCGGCAGGCGGGTAAGCCGCGCCGCGGCCTCGTCGAACTTGCGCTCGGCGGCCTGCATCGCCGCGACGGCGCGTCGCTGCGAGGCGTGAAGCAGATCGATCAGCGGCTCGACCTTGGCGATGCCCGGGCCCGTGTCCGGGCCGTCCGCCCGCGGGGCCGGGCGCCGCTCGAGGATGTGGCGCGCGCCGCTGGATGGCGAGATCGCGATGGCGATCAGCGCGGCCGGCGCCGCGGCGTCGCTGGAAAGCATCGCTTCGAACGCGTGGGCGCCGTCGCCGATGCCATTGGCCTTCAGGTCCGGGCGCGGCCGGTCGGCGACCGTATCGGCCGCCACGGCGTCATCCACGCGGATTTCGATCCGCAGGCGCTCGGCGGGATTGGCGCGGTCCCACGCCCAGCCGAAGACGCGCCGGCCATCCAGGGCGTCGAGGAACCCCGCGATGTCGTTGGGCCGCGGTGCCTCGGCGGCCTGCGGCAGGGTGGCCGCCGTCATGGCCTTGCTCCGAGGATTTGAAGTCTGCGGGTCACGCGGGTCTGGCAAACGCTCGCCACGTCGCCGCCCGGTTGGGTCGGGATCCGTTGCATCGACATCTCCTAGACACGCACCGTCCTTTCCCGCAGCAGCGCCGTTTGCCGGCGCTTTGGACGTCGCGTCCTGTCTCTATCTACCTCTTGCCCCGCGTCTATCGTGGGCCACGATCCTTGACGAATCCTTTATCCGCGGTCCCCGAGCCCGATGGTCGCGGATCGGTCACAGGCAACGCCCGGGAATTGGCAAGAATTCGCGGCGAATGCGGGCTGTTCGCGGCCCCGCGTTCAGGCGTCCTTGCGGACCAGTCCGTGGCGGACGCGCTCGCGGTGCCAGACATAGACGCCGCTGGCGATGACCACCGCGGCGCCCACCGCGGTCCAGGCGTCCGGCAGCGAATCGAACACCAGGTAGCCGAACATGATGGCCCACAGCATCTGGCTGTAGGAAAACGGGGCGAGGATCGACACCATGCCGCGCTCGAAGGCCGTCACCAGCAGGTAGTGGCCGGCCAGGCTCATCACGCCCATCATCGCCATCAGGCCGACCGCGGCGAGGTCGGGGGTCGACCAGTACCAGGGCAGGGGGAAGCTCGCGGCGACCAAGCCTACGACGCTGGCATAGACCAGCGTGGTCAATGCCGTGTCGCGCCGGCTCATGCGCCGCGTCACGATCAGCGCGAAGGCCCAGAAGGCGGCCGAGGCCACCGGGAACAGGGCGGCGGGATCGAAAGCCGCGGTTCCCGGTCGGATCACGACCAGCACGCCCGCGAAGCCAACCAGCATCGCGGCCCAACGCCGCACGCCCACCTTTTCGCCCAGAAGGGGGATCGACAGGGCGGTGGTGAACATCGGCGAGACGAAGCCGATGGCCGAGGCCTCGGCAAGAGGCAGCCGCGCCAGCCCGCTGACGAAGCAGATGGTCGAGGCGATCAGCAGCAATCCGCGCAGCACCTGCACGCCTTGCGCTGCCGAGCGCAGCGTGCGCGCCGGCCCCATCCACAGCACGATCGGGGCAAGCAGCAGGATCTGGATCGCCTGCCGGCCCCAGGTGACCATGACGGGGTGGTAGCTGGCAGCCAGGAACTTGGACGTGCAATCCATGGCCGAGAACACGGCCATCGAGGCGATCATCAGCAGGATGCCGCGCAGCGGCTCGTCGGCCCTGGCGGCCGGGATGGACGCGACGCTCACCCGGCGGTGCGGGACTGGGCGCGCAGCCAGCGCTCGAGGAACTCGACCGAGCGCTCGACGCTGTCCTGGTCGGCCGCGCCTGTGAAGCTGTGGCCTTGGCCTTTGTAGATCTTGACCTCGTAGGACGCACCGATCGATTTCAGCAGCTTCGCCAGTTCCTGTGCCCGGCGCACCGGCACCACCGCGTCGCGGTCGCCGTGCAGCACCAGGGTGGGCGGCATCCGGGTGACGGTCGGGCCGACCGGGCGCGGCATCGCGCCGAACATGTCGACCACCGCCCCGATGCGTTCGTCGCGCGAGGCGATGGCGAGCGCATGGAACCCGCCGAGCGACAGGCCGAACATCCCGATCCGCTCGTGGTCGACATAGGGGAGGGCCTGCACGGCGGTGATCGCGCGGTCGATCGCCTGGGTCTGGGCCTCGGAATCGACGCCGCGCTTGCGGGGCGGGGTCTTGAGGCGCGCCGCCGCGCCCTTTGGCGGGCTCTTGCCGGTCAGCACGACCGGCGCCGTCTCGGCGGCGCCGAGATACTGGAAGATGAAGGCGTGATGGCCGCGTGCGTTCAGATGCTCGGCCAGGCGTTCGTAGATCGTGTTGCGGCCGATGCCGCGCGCCCCGTGCAGGATGATGATGCCCGGCGCCGTGCCGGCCTGCTTGGACCGGAAGCACTCCACCGTGAACTGCAGGCCGTTGCTTTCGACCGATCCGATGCCGCGCTGGCCCGGCGCCAGCGCGCCGCAGATGGCGCGACCGGCCTCGGGCTTGCGCGGCTGGGCCGGGCGGGCAGGGATGGGCAGCATCGCGAGTTCGGTCCGCGCGGCGCCGGCGGAATCGCCGATGTCCTCGGTCGCGACGGCCTGTGCGTCGCTGCGCTGGTTTTCGGACGCCCCATTGGCGCCGTTGGCCGAACCATTGGGCGAAGGGCCGCCCGCCTGGGGCTGGTGCGCCGCGAGCGCCTCGGAGGACAGCGCGGCCGTCTGTTCGGCCTCGCCGCCCAGGTTGATCCCCAGTTGCCCCATGAAGTCGAGCGACGCGCCGGTGCAACCGGTCGCCGCGAGCGTAAGGGCGATGAGAGCGTAGCGCCCGATCGCGGGCGTCAGCCGTCTCATTCCGCGGGTGCGTGCCCGTGGGGTGCTGGCCGGTCGCCTTCCATGCGCCGGATCTCGCTGGCAACGAAGCTGGCGGGCTTGGTGGCGCCGGCCAGCAGCAGATAGAACGCGGGCACGATAAAGAGGGTCAGCGCGGTCGCGAAACAGACGCCGCCGATGATGACCCAGCCGATCGCCTCGCGGCTTTCGGCGCCGGCGCCGTGGCCCACCACCAGCGGCACCGCGCCGATCGCGGTGGCGATGCTGGTCATCAGGATCGGGCGCAGCCGCGACTGGGCCGAACCGGCGACGGCCGTCAGCAGGTCATGGCCCTTGTCGCGGAGCTGATTGGCGAACTCGACGATCAAGATGCCGTTCTTGGCCACGATGCCCACCAGCATCACCATGCCGATCTGGGAGTAGACGTTGATCGTCAGCCCCTTCAGCCAGATGGCGCCCAGCGCGCCGGTGGCCGCCAAGGGCACGGCCAGCATGATGATGAAGGGATGGACGAAGCTCTCGAACTGCGCGGCCAGCACCAGGTAGACGATCAGGATCGCCAGGCCGAAGACCAGCAGCAGCGAAGCGCTCGATTCCTTGAACTCGCGCGACTGGCCGGCGAAGGTGACGCGGGCATGCCGGGGCAGGGACTCGGCCGCCACCGTCTCGACCACGTCCAGCGCCTCGCCCAGGGTAACGCCCATGGCCGGCGTGCCCTGCAGCGTGAAGGACCGCAGTCGGTCGACGCGGTTCAGGTCGCTGGGCCCGCCGCGCTCGTTGATGGTCACGAGGTTGTTCAGCGGGATAAGCGACTTGGTCGTGGCCGCGCGAACGAAGATGTTGGACAGGTCGTCCGGCTTCGCCCGATCCGCCGCGTCGAGCTGCAGAAGGACGTCGTATTCCTTGCCGCGATCGATAAACCGCGTGACCTGGCGGCTGCCCAGCATCGTCTCCAGCGTCCGGCCAAGGTCCTCGATCGAAACGCCCAGGTCGGACGCGCGGTTGCGCCGGATGTGCACGCGCAGCTCCGGCTTGGTGTCCTCGAAATTGGTGGTGACGTTCTGGATCTTCGGGTTGGCGCGCAGCCGGTCGAGCAGCACGTCGCGCCACTCCGCGAGCTCCTCGTAGGTGCTGCCGCCGACGACGACCTGCACGGGCTGCTGGGTGAAGGGCTGGCCCAGGCTGGGCGGGTTGACCGCGAACGCGCGCACGCCGGGAATCTCGACCAGCTTGGGCGCGATCGCGCGCACCAGGTCCTTCTGCTTCTCGCCCGGCTTGGTGCGGTCCTTCCATTCGGCCATGCGTAGGAAGATGTTGGCGGTCTTGACGTCGCCGGGGCGGCCGAAGCTGGGGGCGACGAAGGAGACCACCTGGAACGCCAGCCCGCTCTTCAGGTAGGGCTGGATCATGGTCTCGATCGCGATCACGTGCCGCTTGGTGTAGTCGAAGCTGGCGCCTTCGGGCGAGGTCACGGAGATGAAGACGTTGCCGCGGTCCTCGATCGGCGCGAATTCCTTCGGCAGGATTTGGTAGAGGCCGTAGGCCGTGGCCGAGACGGTCACCGCCAGCGCGGCCATGACCAGCGGTGCCGCCAACGCGCCGCGCAACAGGAACGCGTATACGCGGTTGATGCCGACGAAGATCGGCTCGGTGACGCGATAAAGGAAGCCGCCATTGCCGTGATCGGCGAGGAACTTCGAGCACATCATCGGGCTCAGCGACAGCGCGACGATGCCCGAGAACAGCACCGCGGCCGCGACCGAGATGCCGAATTCGCGGAACAACCGACCGGTGTTGCCGTCCAGGAAGGACAGCGGCACGAACACCGCGATCAGGACCATGGTGGTCGAGACCACCGCGAAGCCGATCTGCTTGGCGCCGTAGACCGCCGCCAGCAGGGGCGGGTGGCCTTCCTCGACATGGCGGTGGATGTTCTCCAGCACCACGATCGCGTCGTCCACGACCAGCCCGATGGCGAGCACGGCCGCCAGCAGGGTCAGCACGTTGATCGAGTAGCCCAGCGCCGACAGAACCGCGCAGGCCGCGATGATCGACACCGGAATCGCGACTGTTGGAATGATCGTCGCGCGAAGGCTGCGCAGGAAGAAGAACGTCACGCAGATGACCAGGCAGATCGCGATCATCAGCGCGTGCTCGACCTCGTAGATCGACTGCGCGATGAACTGCGCGCTGTCGTAGGACAGGATGACTTCGATCTCCGGCGGCAGCGACGCTTTCAGCCGCTCGATCTCGCGCTTCGCCTGGTCGGCGACCTCCAGCGTGTTCGCGGTCGACTGCTTGACGATGCCGACGCCGATGGCGCTCTTGCTGTTGCTGCGGTATTCGCCGCGCGTGTCCAGCGCGCCCTTCTCGACCCGCGCCACCTCGGATAGGCGAAGCTGGTAGCCGTCGCGCGTCGCCAGCACCAGGTGGGCGAACTGCTCGGGGGTCTTGAGGCCCGTGTCGGCCAGAACCGTGAATTCGCGCTGGCGGGACTCGATGCGGCCGCTGGGCAGTTCCAGATTCTGCTGCTTCAGCGCGGTCTCGATGTCCTGGACAGTCACTTCGCGCGCCGCCATGGCCTGCTTGTCCAGCCAGATGCGCATGGCGTAGCGCCGCTCGCCGCCGATGCGCACGCTGGCGACGCCCGGGACGGTCGACAGGCGGTCGACCAGGTAGCGGTCGGCGAAGTCGGTCAGCTCCAGGTCGCTCATCTTGTCGCTGAGCAGCGAGAACCAGATGATCGGCCGGGCGTCCGCCTCGACCTTGGCGATCACCGGCTGGTCGGCGTCTTCCGGCAGGCGGGAGAGGATGCGCGCGACCTTGTCGCGCACGTCGTTGGCGGCGCCGTCGATGTCGCGGTCCAGGCGGAACTCGACGGTGATGCTGGAGGACCCCTCGCGGCTCGTCGAGTTGATCGACCGCACGCCCTCGATGCCGGCGATCTGGTCCTCGATCAGCTGCGTGATCTGGCTTTCGATGATCTGGTTGCTGGCGCCCTTGTACTGGGTGGTGATCGACAGCACGGGCGGATCGATCGCGGGATATTCGCGCACCGACAGGTTGCGGAACGAGAACAGCCCGAAAATCACCAGGATCATGCTGATGACGGTGGCGAAGACGGGCCGCTTGATCGAGACGTCCGACAGGATCATTTCTTGGAAACCCCTCCCCGGGCGGCGCCGAGGCCCGAAGCCGGCTCAGCTTTGCGGCGTTTCCGCCACGATCTTTACGGCGCTGCCGTTGCGGACTTTCTGGATGCCGCCGATCACGACCTGGTCGCCGGCGGCCAGCCCCGAAATGACCTCGACCTCGCCGGAATTGCGGTCGCCGATCTTTATTTCCTTCTTGGTCGTGCGGCCGTCGGCGACGACGAAGACGAACTGGCGCGTGCCTTCGGTCAGCAGCGCCTCTTCGGGCACCAGCACCGCGTTCTCGCGTTGCTGCAGCGACAGCTTGTAGGCCATGAACATGCCGGGCTTCAGCACGCCGTCCGGGTTGGGAATATCGGCGCGGATCTCGGCGGCGCGCGTGATCTGGTCGACGCGCGAATCGATCGAGGTGATCTTCCCCTTGAACACGCGCTTCGGGTAGGCGGAGGCCGTCGCCTCGACCTCCAGGCCGGGGCGCACGCCCGACAGCAGCACCTCCGGCAGCGAGAACTTGAGGCGGATCGTGTCGACGTCGTCGAGCGTGGTGATCACCATGCCCGGCTGGACCAGCGCGCCAACGCTCACGCGCCGAAGCCCGACCTTGCCGGCGAAAGGGGCCACGATCTTCATGTCCTGCAACCGCGCCTGGATCATGCGAATCCGCGCCTCGCCGTTCTTCCAGGCCGACAGCAGGTCGTCGACCTTGGCCTGGGCGACGTTCTGGTTTTCCTTCAGCTTGGTCGCGCGCTCATAGGCGAGGTAAGCGCCCTGGGTCAGCGCGCGCTGCGCCTCCAGCTCGGCGACGGTCTCGCGGTCCTCGAGCTGCACCAGCACCTGGCCCGCTTTGACCTTCTCGCCTTCGGCGATATTGATCTTGTCGACGATGCCGCTGCTCTTCGACGTGATGGTCACGGACTCGTTGGCCAGTGCCGTGGCCACCGCCTCGAAGCGCTCGACCACGACGCCGATACGCACCGCCTTGACCTGCACCAGCACCGCCGGCGGCGGGCTGCCGGCGCCGGTGTTGGCGACGGTCCTGCTCAGCCATTGGTCCTTGTAGTACCAGGCGCCGGTGCCAGCCCCCGCAAGCACGGCGATAATCGCCAATTGGCTCACTACTTTCATCGCGGACGACGTGCCTCCGTTCGCACCATCCAGGGCAGGGCTCTGCGGCCCGATTGCCCTATCGCCGGCCCAATCGCCGCCGGACGGTGGCGGACGAAAGCGCAGAAGTCTAGACAAACTCTGCCTATGCCGCAACGCACCATAAGCTTTCGCGTCCAGAGTTTCCGAGAGCGGCTGGAGTGTCGTGGGATTATAACACTCCAGCCCCGCCAAAATGGTTAACTCGCGCCGATTTTGCCGTCGGCGATGGCGCGCCGGAGCCATGCAAGCGGCGCGCCTTCGTCCAGCCGGACCTGGCCGTCGCCCGAGCGGATGACGCCAAGCCGGCGCCAGATGTCCTCCAGATCGACCGGATGGCGCGAGAAGGCATGGCGCTGGGCCAGCCGGCGCATCGTATCCCCGCCGCTGGCGCGGTCGCAGGCATCGATCATCCAGTCCGCGCTGACGAGCTGGGTGGCGTCGCCGCCCCCATGCAGGATGGTGCGCAGGCAATCCTCCAGGCCGCGCTTTCCGCCGCTGCGCTCGCGCATTTCCATGTCTGCGAGCAGCATGAAGATCGCGCCGCCCCAATAGATGCCGCGCCGCGTATAGGCCAGGCCCTCGCGCTCGATCGCATCCAGGCCGCGCGGCATGTCCTGGGCAAATTCCGCCCACAGCGATTCCGCGGTCCGCCGCCCGGCGCGGTAGCGGATGATCGGCTCGAAATAGGTGGCGAACCCCTCGGTCATCCACGGGCTGCGGCGGACGAAGGGCGATCCCAGATGAACCATCTCGTGGATCAGCACCCAGTCGCGGTACAGCGTCGGCTGCGCCACCTTCTCGCCCATCAGCACCATCAGCGACGCGCCGCCGCCGCCGATCACCCGCCCGTACGGGACGTTGCTGCGCGCGGGCTGCGGCATCAGCACCAGCAGCAGGCGATCCACCGGGAAACCCTGCCAGAACTTCTCGACGGCGCTGGCCGTGTCGGCGACCCAGGCGTCGGTCTCCGCGGCCGGAAGCTCGAGCGGGCCGTCGAGGGTCACCAGCCGAACATCGGCCGTCGCGCCGCGCCGCGCCGCCTCGGCCTGCGGCGCCAACGCGCCCGGCGCGGCGCGGCTCATGCGGGTCTCGCGGAAGCGGCCGAACACGCTGTACCCCGCATAGCGCAGGGCGGAAGCCGGCATCTCCAACGCGCCGTCGACCTGCTCGAGGGCGGTGGCGAAGCCGACGCCGGCGGCTGGGCTGGGCGCGAGGCGCAGCACCGCGCCCTCGGGCAGCGGCTGCGGCAGCAGCACCCAGGTCGACAATTCCGCCAGCACCGAGCCGCCCAGCGCATAGGCCGAGGTATAGTCGTGCTCGCGGGCGCCCATCGCGCCGAGCTCGACGCGGTAGCGGGCGACGCGCGGTCCGGTCTTCGGCAGGAGCCAGGCGTCGTCCTCGCGCGCAAGCTTCTGCCCTGTCGCGTCGCTGATGCCGGCCAGGTAGCGCGGCAAGGCGCCGTCGACGGCGACCAGGCGCTCGACCGGCAGTGCGCCGCAATCGACCGCAACGTCGAGTACCAGGTCGGGCAGGGGGCCGACCGCGACGTCGTAGCGGCAGGCAGGGCTGCCGGAAGCGCGCGCGCCTGCCGCGTATGCCGGAAGCGATCCGCCGGCCTGGACGGCGAGGAGACTCGCGACCGCGAGCGGCGCCAGCCGGCCGGACCGAATCGCCATGTCAGAACGCCAGGCTGGCGATGATCGTCTCGAACAGTGGCCGGCGCTGGTCGAACTGCTGGGCGGGCGCCGAGCAGGAAACCGTGTAGAGCTTGGCGCCGGCGACCACCTGGAAACCGAGGGTGGTCTGCTTGTAGTTCTGGCGCGGCGTCGTGCCGGTGGCGATGTAGTAGACGCCCCAGCGGCGATCCAGCGTCTGCCGCCGCCATTCGATCAGCTCGGCGTCGCGCATCGCCGCGCGCAGGCTGTTCAGCATCTGCCCCCGGCTGGTCCGCTCGAGATAGGCCGGTCCCGACACCGCGACGACGTTGACATTGCAGTCCTCGGGACCCGTGCCGCCCGCCGCCAGCACGTGGAAGTGGGGGCCGTCCTTGAACGCGACGGGGCGCCAGTCGTTCGGGTAGGACAGGGAGAACCCGTGCCGGGCGTCGCGGTGGGTCGTCATGCCGGGCTCGGCCGCGCCCGCCGTGCCGGTACCGACCAGCAGGGCGAGGGCGAATGCGCGCGCCAATGTCGCTTGGATCATGGCCGGGACTCCATCGGGAACAGGGATCGGCCACTGTACCATGCCGCCGCCCCGGAGCGGCAACCGCGCGTTTTCATCAATTGTTAGTGAATGTGGCGTATTCGGATCGGGGCGGCCCAGGTCGGGACGGCCGCCGCTATTCGATCGGAAACGCCCACGTGTCGATGTTCAGCATCAACTCGTCGAACGCCGCCAGCGAGCTCTTCAAGCTGAGTTCCGAGGTGTATGTCAGCAACATCCAGGAATCGCTGCGCGTCGCGCAGAACGCCCTTGCCGCGCGCGCCAACAAGGCGCTGAAGAAAGACGCCGTCGACTTCTCCGACCCGCGCATCGCGCGCCCCCAGGCCGAGCGCGACAAGCTGGCGGCGCAGAAGGCCCAGTTCATCGACGAGGCGACCTTGATGAGCAAGGTCGTCACCAATCTCGGCAAGATCGATCTGGCGCTGACCGACATCAAGACGGCGCTGCTGACGCTGAATTCGGCCAGCACGCCCCAGGAGCGCGCCGACGCGGCGGCGCTGCTGGACCAGAAGATCCTGGCCATCAACGGCTACGCGAACAACGCGGGCGACTACGGCAAGAACCCGATCGGCAAACCGAAGAACGCCTCGTTCGAAACGTCGGACGTGATCGCGGCATCGAGCGCCGGCTCGCTCTTCGTCGAAGGCAAGTTCGAAGGCTCGGACTTCGCCATCACCGATGCCGGCGGCAAGACCTGGCATGTGGACCGCGGCACCAGCGAGCTGGTGCAGTACGACAGTTTCCCCGACCAGCCGACCGGCACGCGCTACGCGACCAGCGACGTGACCGTGGCTTCCTACGACGACAGCACCGGCGCGATCACGCTCAACACGCCGGGCGGGCAGGTCGCGGGCACGGTGCAGCGCTACGGCGTCGGCATGCTCGACAGCTTCCTCTACAACGGCCTGCAGAGCGATGCCGACGTTGCCCGCGCCCTTGCCGATCTGGACGTTGCCCAGGCCCGGTTCGGGATCGACAAGGCGACGTTCGGCGGTGCCGAGGTGACCCTGACCAGCCAATTGAATCAACTCAACGGCAAGATCGCCGACCTGGACAAGCGCATCAACAGCGTGACATCGGAGATGATCACCGAGCGGACTGCCGCCGACAAGGCGCTCAAGACCAAGGTCCAGATCCAGCAGCAGATGCTGTCGCTGACCGTTAGCTCCCAAGGCGCCATCATCGACCTGTTCTTCCGCGGGTCGATCAAGACCGGCACGATCCTCGACCAGTAAGGCGCTCCGGCCCGGCTTCGCGGCCGCTGTTCAGCATCCTTGCTTCGTTCCGTGCCCTGGCGATAATGCTCGCGGGGGCGGATCAAGTTTGGTTGGGTGTAGAGCGATGGCTTTCAACCGGTTCGTGATCGCATGCGGCCTCGCCGCCCTGGCCGGCCGTGCCGAGCCCGCGTTCGCTCAGTACGCGACGACCGAACCCAGCGCCGTCGAAGTGACGGCGGCGCGCAACTGCCTGTGCCTGGAGCGCTCGGTCGAGGACCGGCGCTTCGAACTCGATATCCGCAACGGCATCTTCGAGAAGTCGCGCGCCGACCTGGACGCGATCGAGCGAGAGGTCGAGCAGCGCCGCCCCACGGTCGACGTCAACGACCCGAACCAGGTCGATGCGTTCCGCAGCCTGCTGGCCCGCGCCGATGCCGCCCGCACCCACTACGAACAGTCGGCCGTGCCCGAGCAGCAGCAGGCGGTCGGGCGCTACAATGCCGTGGTGGACCAGCTCAACGCTGCCTGCAAGGGCCGGTCCTTCACGACATATGCCTGGGAAGCGGCGCGCCGGGACCTGGTGTGTCCGCGGAACTGACCTCGGGAGAGCCGAAGCGAGGCCGACCGATCTTCCGAAGGCGCCCAACGGGGCGCCCGTGGATTGAAACTACTGGCCCAGCGCGGCAACCCGCTCGCGCTTCTGCTCGGATTTCAGGAACTCGACCAGTATATCGAGCTCGCCGCGGGCGCGACGGGCCAGCACGCCGCCGAAATGCTGGGTCAGCGAGTTGCCGGATACCATGACCTCGGTCACGCGCCAGCCTTCGGCCTGCTTCTTGACCACCCAGTCCGCGTTGATCTGGTCGCGGATGCCGGCCAGCAGCATCGGGACGCGCACCTCGTCGTCGCTCTTGGCGCTGGTGGCGCCGACCTTGGCCTCTTCGGGGCGAATGCGCTCGATCTCGTTGATGACGGAGCGCGACACATAGGCGATCACGCCTTCCATCACCTCGGCCTGGCGCCCCGTGGGCACCTGCACCCCGGCGTAGGACAGGACCCCGGCGCCGATTGTGTTGAAATCGAAGGCCGGGTTGGCGGCTTCGATCAGCGCCTTGCGCCGCGCGTCCTTGTCTTCGACCTTGATCGCGGCGACCGTCTGTTCGCCCAAGGTCTGCACGACCTTCTTTGCGTCGGCGTCGCTGGTTTCATCGGCCACGGCGCCGGACATGCCGAACGCCAGCGTCGCGAGAGCGACGGCGGACCCGAACGCGGAAAGGATCATAGTCCTACGCATCTTCTCCTCCGTTCTTATCAGGAAACCGCCCCAAGCCAGACAGGTTGCACCTGTCGTTCGTCGAGGTGGGCGGCATCGCCGCGGGGACCGGCTGCGGTGCCGCTGCACCGTCAACCTGGCCGGAGCAACCCGGCCCCGCTGGGCGAATTCTCAGTCCAGTTCACCCCGGTCGGCCTTCAAGGCTTCGTGCCCCTGGCCGATCCACCATACCTGTTTACCCTCCGCGAACGGCTATCCCAACCGCCCATGCTGCAATGCAGCAATTCTCAATGCGCATGCTGTCGGCCATTGTTTCGACGCATTCAACAAGGCCTATAGTCAGGCCCGGACAAGGTCGCCAGACGGACGAAGTGTAGCCTTTTTCTTAGTTTATCGGCAAGTTCAACATTACTTTTTGGTTAGTCTTGGTTAACACCTCAGGGCACGTCGACCAGGACTACATCAGTCGCCTCGTTCGCCTCGATGGTCAGCTCCCGCTCGTCATTGATGGCGACCCCAGCGCGCGGCGGCACGGCGACGCCATTGACGCGAATGGCACCATCCGTCGACACGACGTACGCCCGGCGGCCTTGCCCCAGCTTGTACGTCACGGATTGGGCAGGCTTCAGCCGAGCACCCAGCACGGCGGCGTCCTGGTGAATCGACATGGCGCCCGCTTCGCCGGCGCGGCCGGATGCCATCACGTGGAGCTTCCCCTCGGTCGCGCCTTCAGGGAAGTTCCGCATCTCCCAACGCGGTGCAACGCCTTGCTTTTGCGGGACGATCCAGATCTGGAACAGCCGGACCGGTTCGTCGCCCAAGTTGTGCTCGGCGTGTACGATGCCGGTGCCGGCCGACATCACCTGGACATTGCCGGCCGAGGTGTGGCCGACATTGCCTAGATTGTCGCGATGGGTGATCGTGCCTTGCCGTACGTATGTCACGATCTCCATGTCGCGGTGCGGATGCAGGTCGAATCCGGTGCCGGGCGCGATCTCGTCGTCGTTCCACACCCGGAGCGCGCCCCAGCCCATCCGGCTGCGGTCGACATAGGAACCAAAACTGAAGTGATGCCGGGCGTTTAGCCACTCGTTGCGGAAGCGCCCGAGCCGCTCGAAAGGTGTCACCTCGATCATCGTCGTTCTCCCGGTGGTTCGTCTCGGCCGCTCAGCCGAATAGTTTCCTAGCGATTTCCGCGACATGCCGGCCCTGGAACCGGGCAATGTCGAGTTCGTTCGCGGTGGGCTGGCGCTTGCCGTCGCCACCCGCGAGGGTCGTTGCGCCGTAGGGGCTGCCGCCGCTGACCTCGGTCATGTTGGTTAATCCAGCGCAGGCGTAAGGAACGCCGACGATCACCATTCCGTGATGAAGCAGGGTGGTATGGAAGGACGTGATGGTCGTCTCCTGGCCGCCATGCTGGGTCCCGGTGGAGGTGAAGACGCTGCCGATCTTGCCGACCAGGGCGCCCTTGGCCCACAGCCCGCCCGTCTGGTCGAGGAAGTTGCGCATCTGCGCCGCCATGTTCCCGAACCGCGTCGGCGTGCCGAAGATGATGGCATCATAGTCGGCAAGCTCGGCCGGGGCGGCGATCGGGGCGGCCTGGTCGGTCTTGAAGCCGTGCTTCGCCAGGCTTTCGGCCGGCACCAGCTCGGCGACCCGCTTGACGGTCACCGTCGTGCCGGCAACGCCGCTTGCGCCCTGGGCGATGGCTCCGGCCATCGTCTCGATGTGGCCGTAGCTGCTGTAATAAACGATCAGGATCTTTGCCATGTCCCGTACCCCTGCGTTGATGATGTGGGTGATAGTTACTATGTTAAAGCAGGATTGATAATGCCCGACGCTGTAACAAGATTGTTTCTGTTAGGAGACAATAGGCCCCAATGGACCATCTGACGGGCATCTCGGTTTTCGCGCGCGTGGTGGAGACGAACGGATTCACCGCCGCCGCGCGCAGCCTTGGCCTCTCCAAGGCGGCCGTCAGCAAGCAGGTCGCACGGCTGGAAGACCGCCTGGGCGTCCGGTTGCTCAACCGCTCGACCCGCCGCCTGGGCCTGACCGAGGCGGGGCGCGATTTCTACGAGCGAGCCCAGCGCATCCTGATCGAGATCGACGAGGCCGAGCAGGCGGCATCGAGCCGCCAGGTCAATCCCCGCGGCGTGCTGCGGGTCAATGCGCCGGTGACCTACGGCATCAGTCACCTGGTGCCGGTGCTGCCCGACTTCATGCGCCGCTATCCGGAGATCCGGGTCGACCTCGTGCTGAACGACCGCTTCGTCGACCTGATCGAGGAAGGCTTCGACGTCGCGATCCGGGTGGGGCTCGGAGCACTGCCGGATTCGACGCTGGTGGCGCGGCGGCTGGCGGTGGCGAACCACACGGTCTGCGCGGCGCCCAACTACCTGGCGGCGCGGGGCACGCCGCACCATCCCGCCGAGCTCGCCCAGCATGACTGCCTGCTCTACAGCTATCTTTCGACCGGCGAGGAATGGCGGTTCCTCGACGCCGCGGGGCGTCCGCTGGGGGTGCGGGTGTCCGGCCCGATGCGCGCCAACAACGGCGACGCGCTGCGCCATGCCGCGCGCGCCGGCCTGGGGATCGTCTATTCCCCGGCGTTCCTGATGGCGGACGACATCGCCGCCGGCCGGCTGGTGGCGGTCCTGACCGACTGGCGCACGCCCGAGGCCGCCGTGCACGCGATCTACCCGCCCGGCCGCCCGCTGGGCGCGAAACTGCGGGTTTTCGTCGACTACCTGGCCGAGACCCTGGGCCAGGCGCGGCCAACGCCGCGTTGACAGCCGGCGTCCGGCCATCGAATCTGGGCGGACCCGCCGCAGCCGCCAGGCACGCGGCGGGCAAGGGGGACCCACCGATGCCGCTGAGCCTGAAGCACCCGACCACGCAGGACCTGTCGTCCAAGCTGCCGCGCGAATTCCTCGGCCAGTGGCAGGAGGTGGTGGAGACACCGGAGCACCGCTTCGTCAAGGAGATCGAGATCCGCGAGGACGGCGACGGCCACGTGATCTCGGCGATGGCCGAACTGACCGCGACGGGCAAGCAGCCCGGCGCGCCGCGCGCGGTCTTTTGCTACTACCCCAGCTTCACGCTGCGCGAGGAACGGCCGCGCCGTCTCAAGGCCTGGTTCGAGGTGTCGACCTCGACCGAGGGCCGGGTCACGGTCGACCAGCAGGGCAAGCCGGTCGTGCTGTCCTTCCGCGGCCCCACCATCCCGCGCTCGATCCTGCGCCTGAAGATCGACGGCACGCGGCTGAAGGTCGGCGCCGTCGAGGGCGAGTTCATGAGCGAAGGTCTCGACTTTCACGTGAAACAGACCCACGACCTCGTCGGCGGCTATCACCGCGTCGGATGACGCGCTTCTTTAATCTTTACACCGGCCGCTCGCCCGCGACCGTGGTGCGGTGCATCACGCGCCGATGGCCGTCGTAGCCGCCATCGGCATAGTGCATGGTGCAGCGGTTGTCCCACATCGTCAGCATGTCCTGCCGCCAGCGGTGGCGGTAGATGAACCGCTCCTCCAGCATGCGCGCGAACAGGAAGTCCAGCAGGGGCTTGGCCTCTTCATCGGCCATGCCGTCGATGCCGATCGCATAGACCGGGTTGATGTAGAGCGTCTTCCGGCCGGTCGCCGGGTGGGTGCGGACCAGCGGATGGGTCCGCGACGCCTCGGCGTCCTTGCTGGTGATGATCGGCATCGAATGGCGTTCCTTGTCCTTGGCGAAGCTGCCCTCCGGACCGTAGGAGCGGCGGGCGGAATGGATCGCCTGCAGCCCATCGAGCAGCCGGCGCAAGGTGGCCGACAGCGACTCGTAGGCGCGCTGCCCGTCGGCGAACAGCGTGTCGCCCCCCACCGGCGGCGTGATCTTGGACAGAAGCAGCGTGGCGGCAGGCGGCCTGTCGAGAAAGCTCCAATCAGAGTGCCAGGAGCGGCCGAAGGCGCGCGATTTCTCCTCGGGCTCGCGGCGGACCTCCAGCACATTGGGATGGCCGGGCATGGGGCGGACGAACGGATCGACGCCGTACGGGCCGATTTGCAGCGTGAACGCCTCCAGTTGCTCGATGGTCAGCGGCTGGTCGGGAAACCACAGGACGGAATGTCGGGCCCAGGCCCGCTTCACCTCGTCCAGCGTTGTCGGCGCCAACGGCTGCGCCAGGTCGACGCCGGTGATTTCCGCGCCGAAGCCGTCGTCGTTCGCCTGGACCCGGATATGGCGGTACGCGCCGTCGCGTTGCTCTTGATGTGCCAGCATGGCGGCTGCCTGGTCTCCCTTCGCCGCGGCGCGTGTCGCCGCTGCCGTTCCAGGAGAATATAGCGCCGCCGCGCGACGCGCGAACAGGGATGCCGGGGCCGCCGCCGCTACTTCGCCTCGCGCCACCAGGCCAGCGCCAAGCCGGCGAGCGCGAGCGCCAGCACGAGCACGACCGGCAGCAGCGGGATCTGCTGCACGCCCGTCACGCGGTACTCGCCGTTGCGGGTAAGCCCGATCCAGTCGCGGCCGGCGGTCGAGCGGCCGGGCAGCACGCGACGGATGTCGGGCACGGCGATCGACGCGCCCGCGGCCGAGGCCAGCCAGCGATAGGTGCCCTTGCTCGCCTCGATCGCCGGATTGAGTTTGTCGGGGGTGGCGCGCAGGTCGGCGTATTCCAGCGGGTTCAGCGAGCCGGCCGCGGCGATGGCGGTGCGCTGGCCGTCGCTTACGCGATAGAGGCCGGGCTCGGTGACGGCGAGCGCGCCGTTGGCGCGGCCGGCCAGGTCCTCGACCAGCTCCAGGTTCTTCTCCTCGCCGCTCGGCGTGGTGACGGTGACGCTCTTGTCGTCGCGCTCGAGCACACGGCGCGTGACCGACAGGCGCCCGCCCTGGACGCTGGCCTTCAGCACGTTCTCCTCGAGCTCGGGCTCCTTCATCAGCCAGTGCGCGGTCCGCCGCAGCAGCTCGGAGGAGGGGCCACCGCCCTCGTAGCCGCGCGCCCACAGCCACATGTGGTCACTCAAGACCTGCGCCACGCGGCCCTTGCCGACGCGGTCCAGCAGCAGCAGGGGCTGGTCGTTGACGCCGCCCATCAGGGCCTTGCCGCGCGTCGCCTCGACCTCGACCTGGCGGAACCAGCGGCCCCAGGCGGGAATGGTCGCCTCGGCGCCCGGCAGCTCGGCGGTCACCGGATGGCGCTTGCCGATGTCGGTCAGCTTGGGCCGGAACCCCTGCTCGAAGAGTTGCCCGGTCGGCTCGCCCGGCAGGACGGCGCCCAGGGGGCTGCGATAGAGGCCGAGCGGCGTGCCATAGGTCGGGCCGACCGCCTCGAGGAACGCGCCGCCCTTTTCGACGAAGGCGGCGATGTTCTGCAGGTAGGCGTTGGGCAACACGCCGCGCCGGCGGTAGCGGTCGAAGATGATCAGGTCGAAATCGTCGAGCCGCAGCTCGAACAATTCCCGGATCGGGAAGGCGATCAGCGACAATTCGCGGATCGGCGTGCCGTCCTGCTTTTCCGGCGGGCGCAGGATGGTGAAATGCACCAGGTCGACCGACGGGTCGGCCTTCAACAGGCTGCGCCAGGTGCGCTCGCCGGCATGCGGCTCGCCCGACACCAGCAGCACACGCAGCCGGTCGCGCACGCCGTTGACCGACACGACGGCGCGGTTGTTGACCAGCGACAACTCGCGCTGGCCGGCATCGACCTCGAGCTCGTAGACGATCAGCCCGCCGTGCTCGATCTTCAGCTCGACCTGGTGGTCGACGCCCACCGGCACCGACTCGACCTTCTGCTCGCCGCCGTTCTCGCGGATCGTCAGGCGCGCGCGCGTGCCCGCCGGCGCGGTTTCGTCCTCGACGCGCACGGTCATGGTCTGGCGCTTGCCGACCATGCCGAAGCTGGGCGCCTGCACCACGCGCAGGCGGCGGTCGGCCTCGCCCGGATGGCCGGTCAACAGCGCGTGCAGCGGCGCGGGCAGGGCCTCGCCCTGAAAGTTGCCGTCCTTGTCGCGCTGGGGTGCGTCGTGCACCTGGCCGTCGGTCAGCATGATGATGCCCGCGAGCTGCTTGCGCGGGATCTCCGCCAGCGCGCGGTCGAGCGCCTGGAACAGCCGCGTGCCCTCCTCGCCGCCGGCGAGCGAGGCGTCGGCCGCGCCGGCGCGAACCTCGCGCAGTTCAAGATCGCGCTCGTCCTTCAGGCGCTCCTTGATCCGCCTGGCGGTCTCCTCGCGCTGCTCCGCGCGATCGGCGATCCGGTTGCTGGCCGATTCGTCGACCAACAGCACGGCGACATCCGGCAGGTTCTCGCGCTGCTCGTTGACGAGCGAGGGATTGGCCAGCGCCAGCAGCAGCAGCGCGCCGATCGCCAGCCGCCAGGCCGCTCCGCCGGCGCGGCGCCAGAACGCGACCGCGATCACCAGCAACAGCGCGACGCCAAGCGCCGCGATCCCTACCCAGGGCATGAGCGGCGCGAACTGGACCGACGCGCCGCCGATCATTGGCCGAGCCTCTCGAGAATCGCCGGCACGTGCACCTGGTCGGCCTTGTAGTTGCCGGTCAGCGCGTACATCACCAGGTTGACGCCGAAGCGATAGGCCATCTCGCGCTGGTTCTCGCCGCCCGGGATGACCGGGTAGAGCGGGCGGCCGCCCTCGTCGGTGGCCCAGGCGGCGGCCCAGTCGCTGCCGCCGATCACCAGCGAGGAGACGCCGTCGTTGACCCGGCTGTCCGGCTGCTCGACCCAGAGCTGCCCGCCGGCATAGCGGCCGGGGAAGTCCTGCATCAGGTAGAAGGCCTTGGTCAGCACGTGGTCGGGCGGAACCGGGACCAGCGGCGGGATCGCCAGGCCGCGGCCGATCTGGCGCAGGCGCTGCGCACTGGCGGTCATGCCTTCGAGCGAGGCCGGCGCGTCGGCCTGGTCACGGGTGTCGATCAGGATCGAGCCGCCATTGCGCAGGTATTCGTTGACCTTGCGCGCCGCGCGCGCGCTGAGCGGGCGTTGCGCCGGGTCGATCGGCCAGTAGAGCAGGAAGAAGAACGACAGCTCGTCCTCCTCCAGGCTCACACCCATCGGCTCGCCGGCCTCGACCGCGGTGCGCCGGTTCAGCACCTTGGTCAGGCCGCTCAAGCCCGCCCGGCTGGTCTCGTCGAGCTGGCCGTTGCCGGTGATGACATAGGCAAGCCGCGTCTCGATCGTCGCTTCCAGCGCGAAGCCGTCGGCGCCCTGCGCCTGGGCGCGGTTGGCGCGGGTCTGCGCCTCGGCGGCGGGCGCGAATGCCAGCACGCCCAGCACGACGGCTGCCGCCGTCGCGGCGCGCGCGAAGGCCGGCAGCGGCACCAGGCCGCGCAGTACAAGGCCCAGCGCCGTATCGGCGATGAACAGGATCAGCGCGATTGCCAGCAGCCAGGGCTTCAGGTCGGTCTCGCGCGCCTCGGCATAGGAGGCGCGCTCGACGCCGGCGGGCAGGGCGCCGAGCGGCTTCGGCTCGCCCAGCGAGGAGGAAAGGTTCAGCGCGCGGCGCGCCGCGTCCTGGCCGTAGAAGCCCGGCGGGTGGCGCGGGCCGGCCTTGGTGTCGCCGAAGCTGCGCGCCGGGATGGCGGCGGCGGTGGGCGGCGGCGCTTGCAGCCGGGCGAAGCCGTCCATGGTGAGCAGCGGCGGCAGCACGCCTTCGCCGCTGGCGCCGGAGGCCACGCCGTGGCTGATCCGCACGACGCGGCGCAGCATCTCGACGAACAGGCCGGAGAGCGACAGGTTCGACCAGGTCGTGTTGGCCGAGGTATGCACCAGCACCAGGTAGCCGCCGCCGCGCTTGGCGGCGGTGACCAGCGGCGTGCCGTCGACCAGCCGCGCCCAGGTCTTGTCGGCGAGATCGAGCGCGGGCTCGGCCAGCACCTGGCGCGACACGGTGACGTCCTGGGAAACCGGCAGGCCGGCGAAGGGGCTGGTCGCCTCGAACGGCGCGAGCTGCGCCGGCTGGGTCCAGGCCAGCGCACCGCCCAGCAGACGGCCGCCGCGACGCAGCGGCACCGGCACCAGGTCGTCGGGATTCTCCGCCACGGTGGGACCGGCAAATCGCATCAGCGTGCCGCCGGCATCGATCCAGCGCTTGATCTGCTCGCGCTCGTCGGGGTCGGGCGTGGTCGAGTCCGGCAGGATCATGACCGACAATTCGCGCTTCAGCAGCTCGGCCACGCCGCCGCGCCGGATTTCCGCGAAGGGGGCGAGCGCACGCTCTATATAGAAGATGTCGGACAGCAGCGGCTGGCCGGACCCGACCGGCGCGGTGGTGGCGATGCCGACGGGGCGGCGGCGCCAGCGTTCGTCCAGCAGGATGCTGGCGCCGGCCGAGCGTTCGCCGTCGATCTCCATCCGCGCCAGCTCGTTCAGCAGCTCGCCGGGCAGAGCCAGCTTGAACTCTGTTTTCAGCGCGTCGGCGGCGAAGTCGACCGGTTCGCGCGCCAGCACGCGGCCGTCGCCGGCCAGCGCGCGCAGGAACACCCGCTCGGGCCCCGGCGCCGTTGGGCGAAGCAGGCGCACCGTCCAGTCGCTTCCCTCGCTGCCGGGCGGCAGCAATACGTGCGGCTGGCGTTCGACTGGATCGGCGACGACGCGCAGCCCGCCGAACTCCTGCAGGCGCTGCGCAAAGGCCCGGTCGTCGGTGCCGGCCAGCCCGTCGCTGATCCACACGGCAAAGGCCGCGCCCTGCAGCTTCACCCGGTCCAGCCGCTCGCGCGCCATGGCGCGGTCCACCGGCCAGGGCTTGGGCTGCAACGCGCGGATATGGGTGCGCGCCTCGTCGGCCCGCAGCAGCCCTGTCGGGTTCGGCACCTCGCCGTTCTCGGCCGGCGCGGTGGTCGCGATCAGGACCGGGCGCTCGCCGCGCTCGGCCTTGTCGAGCAGGTCCATCATCATCGCCTGGCGCTGCGGCCAGCTGCGCGACGCCGCCCAGCCGTCGTCGATCGCCAGGATCAGCGGGCCGCTGCCCGGCAATTCGCCGCTCGGATTCAAAAGCGGCCTTGCCAGCGCCAGGATCACCAGCGCGGCGATGGTCAGCCGCAGCAGGATCAGCCACCACGGCGTCGAGCGCGGGGTTTCTTCGCGCTGCTTCAGCCCCAGCAGCAGGACCAGCGCCGGGAAACGGATGCGCTTGGGCGCCGGCGGGATCACGCGCAGCAGCAGCCACAGCAGCGGCAGCGTGACGAGCGCCGTCAGGACCCATGGAATGGCGAAGGCGAGGGGCCCCAGGCTCAGCATGTCAGCGCCTCGCCTGGCGCGCGAGCGCCTGGTACATCGTCAGCAGCGCGCTTTGCGGCGGGTGGTCGGTCGTGTGCCGGCCGAAGCCCCAGCGTGCGGCGCGCGCGATAGTGATCAGCCCCTGGCGCTGCGCTTCGATGCGGTCGCGGTATTCCGCGCGCACCGCCTCGACGCGGCCGATGACCGGATGCTCGGCCTCGCCCTCCAGCCCCTCGAAGCGCGCGCGGCCCGAGAAAGGCAGGGCGGTCTCGGCGGGATCGAGCACCTGCAGGATGTAGCCACCGATGCCGCGCCCGGCAAAGCGGCCGACCAGGTCGTTGAGCTTGTCGAGCGGCTCCAGGAAATCGCCGATCATCACGACATGCGCGAAGCGCGGCAGCAGCTCGAACGCGGGCAGCGAGCCCGGGCGCGCCGCCGCGCCGGACAGCAACGCATCGGCGAGCCGCGTCAGCGCGCCGCGGCCGGTCGCGGGACGCACCGGCAATCCCAGCAGCGCGATGCGCTCGCCGCCGCGGATGAGCAGCGCCATCAGCGCGAGGGTCAGGAGATCCGCGCGCTCGCGCTTCTCGGGCAACTCGCGGCCCGACCGCCAGGCCATCGACGGCGACGGATCGCGCCACAGCCAGACCGACTGCGCCGCCTCCCACTCGTTCTCGCGGATATAGGCATGTTCGCGCTTGGCCGACTGGCGCCAGTCGATGCGCTGCACGGGGTCGCCCGGCTGGTACTGGCGGAACTGCCAGAACGAGTCGCCCTGGCCGACCCGCCGCCGCCCGTGCACGCCCTGCGCCACGGTCGACGCCACGCGCTCGGCGGCGACCAGCAGCGGCGGCAGGCTTGCCGCCAGCTCCTCGGCCTGGTGCCGGCGCGCGATCGCGGGCGCGGTGGCGGCGGCGGTCATCGCGGCGGTTTCGCCCCGCTGCTCAAGCGTAGGGCTCGCACAGCTTGCCGATCACCTGGTCGATGTCGATGCCCTCGGCGCGCGCGGCGAAGTTCAGCGCCATGCGATGGCGCAGCACGGCCGGCGCCAGGGTCACCACGTCGTCGACCGAGGGGGCAAGCCGGCCTTCCATCAGCGCGCGCGCGCGGCAGGCCAGCATCAAGGCCTGGCTGGCGCGCGGGCCGGGGCCCCAGGCGACGTTGGCGCGCACGATCTCCACGGTGCTGGTATCGGGCCGGCCCGAGCGCACCAGGGCCAGGATCGCCTCGACCACGCTGTCGCCTACGGGGATGCGGCGCACCAGGCGCTGGGCCTGCTGCAGCTCCGCCGCCGTCATCGCCTGCGTCGCCTTCTCCTCGGTGGCGCCGGTGGTGGCGATCAGCATGCGCCGCTCGGCCTCGAGGTCCGGATAGCCGACGTCGACCTGCATCAGGAAGCGGTCGAGCTGCGCCTCGGGCAGCGGGTAGGTGCCTTCCTGCTCCAGCGGGTTCTGCGTGGCCAGCACGTGGAACGGGCTGGGCAGGGGATGGTACTGGCCGGCCACCGACACGCGATGCTCCTGCATCGCCTGCAGCAGCGCGGACTGCGTGCGCGGGCTGGCGCGATTGATCTCGTCGGCCATCAGGAGCTGGCAGAAGACCGGCCCCTTGATGTAACGGAAATTGCGCCGGCCGCTCTCGCCTTCCTCCAGCACCTCGGAGCCGATGATGTCGGCCGGCATCAGGTCGGGCGTGAACTGGACCCGCCGGTCGTCGAGACCCAGCACGGTGCCCAGTGTTTCCACCAGGCGCGTCTTGGCCAGGCCCGGCACGCCCACCAGCAGGGCGTGACCGCCCGAAAGCAGCGTGATAAGGGATAGATCAATGACTTGGCGCTGGCCGAAGATGATCCGACCCAGGCCCGCGCGCGCGGCGGCCAGGCGCTCGCCGGCGGTTTCGACTTCCGCCAGCAGCAGTTTCGGATCGGCAGGATCGACGACGGAATTCGACAAGGTCACGGACTGCTCCTCCAGGATGGCTTGGCCCTCGGGGGCTTGCCGGTGGGTGCGGGACCTAGGATCATATGGCGACGCCTAGTATGACACGCGAGCCCGACAGCATCCTAACCCACTTGGGCGCATCGCCCGCCAAGACCGGCGGCCTATCGCCCGGTCCCGCAAGCCGCATGCCAATCCTTTGCGGCGATCTGGACATGCGGATCGACCGCGAAGGCGTCTGGCACTACCAGGGCTCGCCCATCGGCCGTAAGCCCTTGGTCCGTCTGTTCTCCACGGTGCTGCGGCGCGAGGCCGACGGCAGCTTCTGGCTGGTGACGCCGGCCGAGCGGGGCCGGATTGCCGTCGACGATGCCCCTTTCATCGCCGTTGCCGTGGATGCAGAAGGGGCAGCGCGCAGCCAGCGTCTGCGGTTCCGGACCAATGTCGACGACGAAATCGTCGCGGACAAGGCGCATCCGATTCGCGTGGTTCACGATCCTGTGACCGAAGAGCCGCGGCCCTATGTGCTGGTGCGCGACGGGCTGGAGGCGCGCATCGCGCGCTCGGTCTATTACGAACTCGTGGCGCTGGGCGGCTGCGAATGCGTCGGCGGGCAAAGCCATTTCGGCATCTGGAGCGCCGGCATGTTCTTTCCGCTCGGCCGCGCCGAAGGCCCGTGCTGACCGGCCAGCAGAGCTTGACGCGCGAAGCGGTGCGCCGGCGCCTTGCCGAGCCGCTGCGCCGCCGCGAACGCGGCGACGGCGACCTCAACCCCGATTTCCGCCGCCGCGAACTGCTGGCCGAGGGAAAGACGCTGCGCCCCGCCGCCGTGCTGGTGCCGATCGTCGACCGCCCCGCCGGGATGACCGTTCTTCTGACCCAGCGCTCGCCGCATCTGGCGGACCATGCCGGCCAGGTCAGCTTTCCGGGCGGCCGCATCGAGGAATGCGACGTGGACGCGACGACCTGTGCGCTGCGCGAGGCGCAGGAGGAAGTGGGCCTGCCGCCGGCGAACGTGGAGATCGTCGGACGGCTGGACACCTACGTGATCCGCACGGGTTACGAGGTGACGCCCGTGGTCGGCGTGGTCGACCCGCCCGGCGAGCTGCGGCCCGACCCGACCGAGGTGGCGGAGGTCTTCGAGGTGCCGCTGCGCTTCATCCTCGATCCCGCCAATGTCGAGCTGCGCGAGCGCGTGATCAACGGCATGACGCGCCAGTTCTACGTCTGGCCTTATCTCGGCTATTACATCTGGGGCGCCACGGCCGGGATGCTGGTGAACCTGTCGGAAGCGCTGCGTCGTTGAAGGCGTGGAAACGTGATCCGCGTCCTGGCCTCGATCGTGCTGCCGCTGGTCCTGCCGACCATGCTCTACCTCCTCTACGCGTGGCACCTGGGCCGGCGCGCGCGGGCGCGGGATCCATCGGGCGGCGCGACCCCGGCCGAGGTCGACGTGCCGTGGTCATGGCTGGTGCTGGCCGGCGTCGTGCTGATGCTGATATCGCTCGCCGTCAATTTCGTCGACACCGGCGCCAAGCCGGGCGCGCATTACGAGCCCGCGCACATGGAGAACGGCAAGCTCGTCCCCGGGCGAACGACCCCGTGACCCGATCGCCATGACGCGGCCGAGCGGCGTCGTGCGCCTGCAGCCGCAATCCTGGATGACCGCGCCGGCTACCCGGGCGGTGTTGGACGCGATCGCCGCCGGCGGCGCCGAGGTGCGCTTCGTCGGCGGCTGCGTGCGCGACGCCTGCATCGGCCGGCCGGTCAAGGATATCGACATCGCCACGCCGGAACCGCCCGCCCTGGTCATGGAGCGGCTGAAGGCGGCCGGCATCCATGCCGTGCCGACGGGCATCGCGCACGGCACCGTCACTGCGGTCAGCGAGCACCGGCCCTTCGAGATCACGACGCTCCGGCGCGACGTCGAAACCGACGGGCGGCGCGCTGTCGTCGCCTTCACCGACGACTGGCGCCAGGACGCGGCGCGGCGCGACTTCACGTTCAACGCGATGTCCTGCGCGCCCGACGGCCAGCTCTACGACTACTTCGGCGGCCGCGCGGATCTCGAGGCGGGGCGCGTGCGCTTTGTCGGCGATGCCGAGACGCGCATCCGCGAGGACGTGCTGCGCCTGCTGCGCTTCTTCCGCTTCCACGCCCACTACGGCAAGCCGCCGCCCGATGCGGACGGGCTTGCCGCCTGCAAGCGCCTGGCCGGCCTGCTGCCGGGCCTGTCGGGCGAACGCCTCGCGCAGGAGACCCTGCGCCTGCTCGATGCCGCCGAGCCGGCATCGGTGCTATCCCTGATGGACGAGGCGGGGATACTGAAGGCCTATCTCGCGGAGGCCGAGCGCATCGATGCGCTGCGCGCGCTCGTGACCATCGAGGGCATCACCGTGGGCGGCGATGCGATCCGGCGCCTGGCCGCCCTGATCGCCGGCGGTCGCGGGGCCGCGCTTGCGGTAGCCGAGCGCTTGCGGCTTTCGGTGGCGCAGCGCGACCGGCTTGCCGCGCTCGCGGCGCCGCCGACCGGGCTTTCGCCCGATCTCTCCGCCCAGGCGCGCCGCATCGCGTTCAATCGCATCGACGACGCGCTGCGCCGCGACGTGGTGCTGATGGCATGGGCGGCCGAGACGGCGGCGAAGCGCGGCCAGCTTGCGCGGCGGGAAGCCGAGGACTGGCGCGCGCTGTTCGACGAGGCGTCGGCCTGGCAGCGCCGCGAACTGCCGGTCAAGGGCCGCGACGTGCTGGCGCTCGGCGTGCCGGCCGGCCCCAGGGTCGGCGAGCTGATCGACACGCTGACCGCCTGGTGGGAGGCGGGCGATTTCACCGCCAGCCGCGAGGCATGTCTCGCAGAATTGCGGCGACGGATCGAAGCGAACGGGCCCGGTCGATAGCGGGCCTGGAGAAAGCGCGACCCTCATGGTTCGACAGGCTCGCCATGAGGTCCTCATCCCGAGCCTGTCCAAGGATGAGTCTCGGCATGGCGATCATTCGTGTCTGCTTCGTCGGCGACAGCATCACGCTCGGCACCACCGACGAGGAGCTGATGGGATGGCCCGGCCGGCTCTGCCGGCGCGCCTGGGCCGAAGGACATGACGTCACGCTCTACAATCTGGGCATCCGCGCCGACACCTCGGCCCTGATCCAGCAGCGCTGGCGCGCGGAATGCGCGGCCAGGCTGCCGGATCATATCCAGGGACGGATTGTCTTCGCCTTCGGGGTCAACGACACGGCGATCGAAGCGAACGGACAGCTTCGCGTCCCGCAGGAGCGCTCGGTCGCGATCGCGCGCGCCATGCTGACCGAGGCCAAGTCGTGGAAGCCGACGCTCTGGATCGGCCCGGCGCCGGTGCGCAAGTCCGGCCAGCGCGTCACGCCCGCGGCCGGCGTCAGCTACGATTTTCGCAACGAGCGCATCGAGGCGCTCGACCGCGCCTACCAGGCGCTGGCGGGGGAACTCGGCGTGCCCTACCTGCCGCTCTATGCCCGGCTGATCGACGACGACGCCTGGCACAACGCGGTCGCGGCGGGCGATGGCGTGCACACCGCAGGCGTGGGCTATGCGCTGATCGCGCGCATCGTCGCGGACTGGCCGGGCTGGAAGGCCTGGCTGGCGTAGGCACAAAGCATCGGCGGAATTACCTTGGGCAGGCTCGCCAGGATCGCCGGGGATTTCGGCGAGATCACCATCCTGCGCAGCCGCAAGGGCGGCTCGCAGATCTACATGCAGGGCGAGGGACTGCAGAGCCATGCCGACAGCGCAGGGGTCAGCCTGTCCTATTACATCCACGCGCTCTACGGGCTGGTGATGCAGACCCGCGCGCGCGACGTGCTGATGATCGGCTGCGGCGGCGGGACGCTCGGCACGATGCTGGCGCGGGTCGGCCGGAACGTGACGATCGTCGACATCGATCCGGTTTCCTTCGCCCTGGCGCGCAGTTATTTCGCGCTGCCCCCGGCGATCAAGTGCGCGATCGGCGACGGCGCCGCGTTCCTGCGCCGTTGTCGGCGTTCCTGCGACGCCCTGGTGGTCGACGCGTTCATCGGCGACAAGGTCCCGCCGCATCTGCGGTCGGAGACGTTCTTCCGCGTCGCCAGGGCGCGGCTGCGTCCCCGCGGGTACATCCTGGTCAATGTGCTGCTCGCGAACGATCGCGATCCGACTGCGGATGGAATCGCGGCTGCCATGACGAAAGCGGGGCTCACCGTGCAGCTTCTCGATACGCCGGGCGATGTCGACCGCAACGCCATCGTCGTCGGCAGCCGCGGCCGGCCGCTGGAGCGGCCGTCGCTTCTCGTCGTGCCGCGCCGCGACCGCAAGCCCATTGCCGATGCGCTCGGCGAGATGCGTTTCAGGCCGTGGCGTCGGCGAGGCCATCCCGCGTCCGCGTTAACCTTGCCGCGTCTTACGGGATTGTAAGATTCCAGGCCTGCTCCCTTGGAACTTTGACAGACCTTCGGACGCATTGACAATCTGGCGCTACATATAGATCCCAGACCTGCGCTGACCCGCAAGATATCGACAAAAGATTAACAAACCCTTGGCTCGAAAATTGCGAGGTTGATGCAGAAGGCGCCAAATGCACGCGGCGTCCAAAGGGGGCAAGAAGGCCATGGTTGCGGTTCGACGCGTCGCGCGCAGCGACAAAGACCAGCTTGTCGATTTCTACGTGGCGGAGACCACGAAGCTGGAAGCGCTGTGGGCGCGCTGCACGGACATGAGCTCCAGGGCCATCCTGCGCGAGATCATCAGCGAGGCCGAGGAATCGATGGAGCGTCTGCGAGGCAACGGGAACTGCCGCGTGCGGCAGGCCTCGCCGCTCGGGAGAAAGAACGATGCGGACAACCTACTACGTGGTCCGAACGGCGGCCGATGAGTGGCAGATCAAGGCCGGCGAACGGGAATTCGGAACTTACGTAAGCCGATCCGACGCGATCCGAGCGGCCGCCGAGGCCGCGTCCGGCGCCGCCCGCGGCGGCCGCGAGATCGAAATCCTGGCGCAGATCGAGAACCCATCCATCTGGGAAAAAGTCAGCTCGGCGGGTGCTGGGCGACCCGTCGCCGCGGAATAGGCGCGGGGCCCTAGCGCCCTTCCTTCGTCAGCCGCGCCTTGACCGAGCGGGTCGCCTCGCCGTCGCTGACGCGCGTGTAGACCATCAGCATGCCCGTGCCCTGCAGCGTGCGCTCCCATTTCTGCATCTCGTAGCGGCCGTCGTCGGTCGTGGTCATGGCATAGACGGTCAAGGTCTGGCGCTGCAGACGCGCCCACATCAGGTCGCCGCCGGCGATCGGGTTGGCGGGCGTGGCCGCCTCGAACACGCCCGCCCTCGCGGTCGGCTTGAAGACGGCCTGCGTCGTCTTGGTCTTCTGGGTCGGCTGGTTGGGATTGCCGCGCGGCGCCGTGGTGCTCCAGGCGACCGAGAAGCCGCCGGCGTCCGCCGGCCTGATCTCGACCTGCGTCTCGCGCATGGCCGTGCGGAATTGCGGATTGTCCTCGGACTCGGCGATGCCGCTGCCGCGGAACAGGCCGTAGAAGGCGGTCAGCGGCAGGTTCTTGGGCACAGGGGGCGGCGGGACCTGCCCCAGCGCGCCATTGGCGGCGAAGCCGAGAAGGAGAAGGGCGATCGCGATGCGCAGGCGCATGGTGGTCCTCCCGGAAATGATTGTGCGCAGCCTGATCATGGCCAAGCCGCCTCCGGCGGTGTTCATGGCCAAGCCGCCTCCGGCGGCAGGGACATCAGGATCGCTTCGACGTTGCCGCCGGTCATCAGGCCGAATTTCGTGCCGCGGTCGTAGAGCAGGTTGAACTCGACATAGCGGCCGCGGCGGGCGAGCTGGTGGCGGCGGTCGGCCTCGGTCCAGCGTTCGGTCATGCGCCGGCGCACGAGGCGCGGATAGACATCGAGGAAGGCCAGGCCCACGTCGCGGGTGAAAGCGAAGTCGCGCTCGAAGTCGCCGCTCTCCAGGTTGTCGTAGAAGATGCCGCCCACGCCGCGCGCCTCGCCGCGATGCTTCAGGAAGAAATACTCGTCGCACCATTTCTTGAAGCGCGGGTGATAGGCGGGATCGTGCGCGTCGCAGGCAGCCTTGAGCGCGGCGTGGAAATCGCGCGTGTCCTCGTCCACCGGCACCATCGGCGTCAGGTCCGCCCCGCCGCCGAACCACGCGCGGGTGGTGACGATGTGGCGCGTGTTCATGTGCACCGCCGGCACCTTGGGCGAGCGCAGATGGGCGACCAGCGAGATGCCGCTGGCCCAGAAGCGCGGATCGTCGGCCGCGCCGGGAATCTGGGCGCGGAACTCGGGCGAGAACTCGCCCTGCACGGTCGAGATGTTGACGCCCACCTTCTCGAACACGCGACCGCGCATCAGCGACATCACGCCGCCGCCGCCGTCCGCCTCCGGACGCTGCCAGGCCTTGCGCTCGAACCGCCCGGCGGGCCGACCTTCAGCGAGGGCAGGGGCCGCGCTCGCCAACTCGTCCTCGATCGCCTCGAACTGGGCGCAGAGCCGGTCGCGCAGGTCCGCGAACCAGTCCGCGGCGCGCCGCCGCCGCCCGGGGGTCGAGGATTGGGAGGCAGGTTCGCTCATCGCGGGGCGGGGTAGCGGTTGGTCTGGCGCAACGCCTCGCCCAGCACGATCGCGGCGGCCAGGGCGACGTTGAGCGAACGCATGCCCGGCATCAGCGGGATGCGGAGGCCGGCGTCGACCACGGCATGGAGCGCGTCCGGCGCGCCGGCGCTTTCGCGACCGAGCACCAGCGAATCATCGGACCGGAACATGAAGTCGACATGCCTGACCGTGGCCCGGGTCGTCAACAGCACAAGGCGCCCGGGCGCCGGCGCCGCGCGGCGGCGGTCGAGATATGCGTCGAAGGTGGTGTGTCGCGTCAAATCCACGCCTTCCAGGTAGTCCATCCCCGCACGGCGCAATCGCCGATCGTCCCATAGAAAGCCGCAGGGCTCGATTACATCCACCGCGACGCCCAGGCAGGCTGCCAGGCGAAGCATCGCGCCGGCGTTCTGCGGAATGTCGGGCTGGAACAAGACAAGGCGCATTTGGCCCCAAGAAAAGCGCGCATCTGGCTGATTTGCCGAGCAATCCTATAGCCCAAGGTTCATGCGTCACCAGCCTTTGCAATGCGGCAGTTTTCCATTATACCAACCCTCGCTGGCGTGGGGGCTTAGCGACGCTGGCATGGCGCGTGGGCACCCTGTCCTGCCGCCCGTGGGTGAGTTCATGGTTCTGGATGGCCGTCGCCCGGCCGAGTCTGCCGGGCGGAGCTGCACAAGAGGTTTGGTCTATGGCGGATACCGCTAAACCCGGTTCTGCGGCGGGCGTGCACGACGACGCCAATCGCCGGGACTTCCTGTTCCTGTTGACCGGCGCGGCCGGCGCGATCGGTACGGCATCGGCGGTCTGGCCGCTGATCAGCAGCATGAATCCCGCTGCCGACGTGCTGGCGCTGTCGTCGACCGAGGTCAACCTGGCGCCCGTCCAGGTGGGCCAGGCGATCACCGTGGTCTGGCGCGGCAAGCCGGTCTTCGTGCGCCATCGCACGCCCGAGGAGATCGCCTCGGCGGAGAAGGTGAACCTGAAGGACCTGCCCGACCCGAAGCCGGACAGCGAGCGGGTCAAGAAGCCGGAATGGCTGATCGTGGTCGGCGTATGCACCCATCTCGGCTGCGTGCCGCTGGGCCAGAAGCTGGGCGATCCGCGCGGCGACTACGGCGGCTGGTTCTGCCCGTGCCACGGCTCGCACTACGATACGTCGGGCCGCATCCGCAAGGGACCGGCGCCGGCGAACCTGGCCGTGCCCGGCTACACCTTCGTCACCGATACCTCCATCCGAATCGGCTAGGAGCGTCCTAGATGTCCGCCACGCCCTCCTTGTTGGACAACAAGCTGGTGAAATGGTTCGACCAGCGCCTGCCGATCGTTTCGACGATGCATCACGCGGGGATGGAATACCCCACCCCGAAGAACCTGACCTACTGGTGGAATTTCGGCTCGCTGGCGGGCTTCATGCTGGTGGTGATGATGGTCACCGGCATCTTCCTGGCCATGCACTACACGCCGCATGTCGACTACGCGTTCGCCAGCGTCGAGCGCATCATGCGCGACGTGAATTACGGCTGGCTGATCCGCTACATCCACATGAACGGCGGGTCGATGTTCTTCGTCGTCGTGTACATCCATGTCTTCCGCGGCCTGTACTACGGCTCGTACAAGTCGCCGCGCGAAGTGCTGTGGTGGCTCGGCATCGTCATCCTGCTGCTGATGATGGCGACGGCGTTCATGGGCTACGTGCTGCCGTGGGGCCAGATGAGCTTCTGGGGCGCCACCGTCATCACCAACCTGTTCTCGGCCTTCCCCCTGGTCGGCAACTGGATCGTGACCCTGCTGTGGGGAGGCTTCTCGGTCGACAACCCCACGCTCAACCGGTTCTTCTCGCTGCACTACCTGCTGCCGTTCGTGATCGCGGCGGTGGTGTTCCTGCACATCTGGGCGCTGCACACCACGAAGTCGAACAACCCGCTGGGCATCGAGGCCAACGGGCCGCAGGACACGATCCCGTTCCACCCGTACTACACGGTGAAGGACCTCTACGGCATCGGCGTGTTCCTGATCTTCTATTCGCTGTTCGTGTTCTTCGCGCCGAACGCGCTGGGCGACGCGGCCAACTACATCCCGGCCAACCCGCTGCAGACCCCGCCGCATATCGTGCCGGAATGGTACTTCCTGCCGTACTACGCGATCCTGCGGTCGATCCCCAACAAGCTCCTGGGCGTGCTGGCGATGTTCGGCTCGATCCTGATCCTCTTCCTGCTGCCCTGGCTCGACACCTCGCGGGTGCGCAGCGCGCGGTTCCGCCCGATCTACAAGCTGGTGTTCTGGGTCTTCGTGATCTGCTGCGTGGCGCTGACCTGGGCCGGCGGCAAGCCGCCGGAAGGCCTGGCGCTGTGGGTCGCGCGCATCGGCACGATTTACTACTTCCTGCACTTCCTGGTGTTCATGCCGCTGATCGGCTGGTTCGAGCGACCGCTCGCTTTGCCCAAATCGATATCGGCGCCGGTGCTGGCCGGAGGGAAAGCGTAATGCGCGCGGGGATCATGACGATGGGACGTACGGGCGCCGCCGCGCTGGCTATCCTGGCCTGCCTGTCGATCGGCGCCGCGCGCGCCGCGGACGAGGAACCCGTGCCGCCGCACCGGCACTGGTCGTTCTCCGGCATGTTCGGCACCTATGACCGCGCGGCGCTGCAGCGCGGTTTCCAGGTCTACAAGGAAGTCTGTGCGGCCTGTCACGTCATGCGCTTTCTCTACTACCGTGACCTGGCCGCGCTCGGCTTCAACGACGACGAGATCAAGGCGATCGCGGCGGGCTACGAGGTGACGGACGGTCCCAACGACCAGGGCGAGATGTTCAAGCGTCCCGGCCGGCCGTCGGACCGCTTCGTGCCGCCGTTCGCGAACGACAATGCCGCGCGCGCGGCCAACAACGGCGCGCTGCCGCCCGACCTGTCGCTGATCACCAAGGCCCGCGAGCACGGCGCGGACTACGTCCACGCGTTGCTGACGGGCTACAAGGATGCGCCGGCCGGGTTCACGCTGCCCGAAGGGATGAACTACAATACCTATTTCCCGGGCCATCAGATCGCCATGGCCCCGCCGCTGAACGAGGGGGCGGTGACCTTCGCCGACAATACCAAGGCGTCGGTCGACCAGATGGCGCATGACGTCGCGACGTTCCTGACCTGGGCCGCCGAGCCGGAGATGGAGGCGCGCAAGGAAATGGGGATCAAGGTGATCCTGTTCCTGGTCGTGCTTTCGGGCCTGCTCTACGCGGTCAAGCGCAAGGTGTGGAAGGGCGTGCATTGAGCGCGGCGCCCGCCGCGAAGGCGGAGGGGCGCAAGCCCGGCACGCCGCCGGTCATCGGCGTCATCGGCGGCAGCGGCGTCTACCAGATCGACGGGCTGAAGAACGTCCAGTGGCGCCGCGTCGCGTCGCCCTACGGCGTGCCGTCGGACGAGCTTTGCTTCGGCGAGCTGGACGGGCAGACGATCGTCTTCCTGCCGCGCCACGGCCGCGGCCATCGCGTGCCGCCGTCCGAGCTCAACTTCCGCGCCAATATCGACGTGCTGAAGCGCGCCGGCGTCACCGAGATCCTGTCGGTCAGCGCCTGCGGCTCGCTGCGCGAGGATTTGCCGCCCGGGCATTTCGTCATCGTCGACCAGTTCATCGACCGCACCTTCGCGCGCAACAAGAGCTTCTTCGGCTCGGGTCTCGTCGCGCATGTCGCGATGGCCGATCCGGTCTGCGCGCGGCTCGGCGACCATCTCGAGGCCGCGGCGAAAGAGACCGGCATCCCCTACACGCGCGGCGGCACCTACATGGTGATGGAGGGCCCGCAATTCTCGACCCGCGCGGAGAGCGAGCTGTACCGCTCCTGGGGCTGCTCGGTGATCGGCATGACCAACATGCCCGAGGCCAAGCTCGCCCGCGAAGCCGAGATGTGCTACGCGACCGTCGCCATGGTGACGGATTTCGACTGCTGGCATCCGCACCACGACGACGTCACGGTCGAGCTGGTGATCAAGGTCCTGCTGGAGAACGCCGACAAGGCGCGCGCGCTGGTCAAGGCGACTGCGCCCAAGCTCCACGACCGCAAGGCACCCTGCCACGCGGGCTGCCATACCGCGCTCGACACGGCGATCATCACCGCGCCCGACCAGCGCGACCCGGCGATGGTGATGAAGCTCGACGCCGTGGCGGGCAGGGTGCTGGGCAAAGCGGGCTGATTTCCGCCAGCGCCGGGGTTTCGTGGCGCCCGATATCGCCATTCGATGCGTTTCCGCTGCCGAGCGACGATCTGACCCATTCCGGGTGCGAAAACGGCCTGCGATAACAATACCAATCGCAATCCGTCCCATTGCCGCGGAGGCCGAACCTTGCCGGACGTGTCCGCCGAAACGCTCTTCATCGAGGCGCTGCTGGCCGACGAGACGCTGTTTGATCGTCTGGCTTCGGCCCATCCCATCTACCTGCGCTTCGCCAAGGTGCTGCAGCGCGAGGATACGGCGAGCCGGCTGACGCTCGCGGATGTCGCGAACATGGTCGGGCTGCCGGCGGCCGCGGTCATTGACGTCGTGCGCGGCCAGGTCGTCCGGGAAGAGGGCGCCGATGCGTCGCCACCCGACCGCCTGCCGGAAGGCCGGCCGGCATGGGCCGATCGCCCCGGCCAGGACATCCGGCGTTTCGACGCCCGGCCGCTTCTCGATGACGGGCACGAACCCTTGCCGAACCTGCTGTCGTTTGCCGACTCGGCGCCGCGGGAGGCGATGCTCGTGATCGATGCGACGTTCCACCCTCAACCGCTGCGCCGTCTGTTCGAGGGGCGCGGATATCAGAGCGGCGCGGAGCCGCTGGGTGCCGACCACTGGCGCGTCTATCTGCGGCGGGCGGAGGCGGCGGGCCGCGCCGCGATGGAATAGGAGAACGGCGATGCCACGCAATCAGGACCTGCCTCTTGTCTACTCCTGCTCCGGCTGCTCCAGCGCGGCGCAGATGGCCAATCACTTGGCGATCCGCTTGGACCGCGCCGAGCTGGCGGAGATGTCCTGCATCGCCGGCGTTGGCGGCGGCGTGCCGTCGCTGGTGCGGATCGCGACGTCGGGCAGGCCGGTCATCGCGATCGATGGCTGCCCCTTGCGATGCGTAGAAAACTGCCTGGCCCGACACGGCGTGAACGCGAAGATCCACTACGACCTGAGCAAGCTGGGGATCAAGAAGCGGTTCAAGATGGACTACGATCCGGCCCAGGCCGGGGAGCTGCTGCAGCGCATCTCCGATGACATGGCAGAGGCGGGCCTGGCGGTGCCGGCGCCGGTTTGACGACGCCGGCGGAGCCTAGGCCGTCACCACGTCGATCGCGATCGGGCCGGTACGGCGGCCGTGGATGAACTGGTCGACGAAGCCGTTGCCCGAGTTCGTCACTTGTTGCGCCGGTCCGTTCCAGATGATCTTGCCGTCGTAGAGCATCGCCACGCGGTTGGCGATGTGCTTGATGACGGTCAGGTCCTGCGTGATGATCAGCGCGGTGGTGTGCGAATCGCGGATCACGCGGTCGATCAGCTTGCTGATCGCGGCCGTCACGATCGGGTCGAGGCCCGCGGTCGGGTCGTCCAGCACGACGATCTCGGGATTGGCGGCCAGCGCCCGGGCGAAGGCGACGCGCTTCTGCATGCCGCCCGACAGCTCGGCCGGGAACAGGTCGGCGACGGCCGCGTCCATGCCCACGTCGGACAGGCGGTCGATCGCCAGCTTCTTGGCGTCATCCGCCTTCCAGCCGCGCGCCGAGGTCAACTGGAACGCCACGTTCTGCCAGACCAGCAGGCTGTCGAACAGCGCGCCTGCCTGGAACAGCGCGCCGAAGCGGCCGATGGTCTTCTCGCGCTCGCGGGTCGACATCTTCCACAGGTCGGCGCCGTCGACCTCGATCGTGCCTTCGTCCGGCGCGACCAGGCCAAGGATGCACTTCGCCAGCACCGACTTGCCCGAGCCAGAGCGCCCGACCAGCGCCAGCGCCTCGCCCGCCATGATGTCCAGGTCGACGCCGTCCAGCACCTTGTTGCTGCCGAAGCTCTTCTTCAGGCCTCGGACGCGGATCTTGGGGATGGCGGTTTCAGCCGGCATGGCGTCAGCCGACATGGCGGCGGAATAGTTCAAGCGTTCGTTCGCGCGCCAGTTTCGCCGATGCCGGGTCGTACTGCTTGCGGTCGTCGCAGTTGAAGCCGTGGTCGGCGGGGTAGATGTAGCAGGGCAGGTCGGGATGGTGCTTCTTGACCGTGTCCACATGGGACAGCGGGATGCCCTGGTCCTTCTCGCCGAAATGCAGGATCGTCGGGCATTTCGGCTTCTCGGCCGCGAACTCGGCGACCATGCCGCCGTAGTAGCCGGACGAGGCTGCTATCGGGAAATGCGTCGCCGCGCGCCAGGCGACCGAGCCGCCCCAGCAATACCCGACGACGCCAACCTTGCCGGACTTGGCCGCCTCCTTGATGGCGGCGTCCATGTCGGCCAGGACCTGGGGCCAGCCGATCTTCAGGCGGATGTCGCGCCCGCGGGCGACGTCCTCCGGCCCGTAGCCGAGTTCGACGCCGCGCTCGACCCGGTCGAACAGCGCGGGGCAGACGGCGACATACCCGTCGGCGGCGAAGCCGTCGGTCGTCCGGCGCATATGGCTGTTCACGCCGAAGATCTCCTGGATCACCACGATAGCGCCCCTGGGCTTGCCTTTCGGGTCCGTCCGGTAGGCGGCCAGCTTGTGCCCATCGGCAGCGGTCAGCGTGATGTCCATGGCAGCCCTCTCCCCGCAATCCCGACCAAGGTTTACCCGGCGCGCGCGGCCTTGGCAAAGGGGGGCGGGGCCGGCACATTGGCTGGATGAGCGACCAAGCTACCCTTGCCGCCATGCTGGCCCAGGCGCTGGCGGCGCGCGCCAATGCCCATGCCCCCTATTCGGGGTTCAAGGTGGGCGCCTGCCTCAGGGGCGAAAGCGGCCGGCTGTTCGCGGGCTGCAATGTCGAGAACGCCGCCTATCCCCAGGGCCAGTGCGCCGAGGCCAGCGCCATCGGCGCGATGGTCGCCGCCGGCGACCGGCGCATCCTGGAATGCGTGGTCGTGGCCGACGGGCCGGGCCTGGTGACGCCCTGCGGCGGCTGCCGCCAGCGCCTGCGCGAGTTCGCGCGCGACGACACGCCGGTCCACCTGGGCGATTCCAACCGCATCAGCCGAACCGTCACCCTCGGCGAGTTGCTGCCGCTTTCTTTCGGCCCGGATCACCTGAAGAAGTAGCCTCAACATGTTGTTGCCCCAGGAAATCATCCGCAAGAAGCGCGACGGCGCGCCGCTCGGCGAGGACGAAATTCGATTCATGGTCCGGGGCATCGTCGATGGCACGATCGCCAAGGCCCAGATCGGCGCCTTCGCCATGGCGGTGTTCTTCCGCGGCCTGTCGATGGCCGAGCGGGTGGCGCTGACCATGGCCATGGCCCGCTCGGGCCGGACGATCGATTGGAAGCCGCTCGCCTTGCCCGGGCCGATCCTGGACAAGCATTCCTCGGGCGGGGTGGGCGACAAGGTCAGCCTGATCCTCGCCCCGATCGTGGCGGCCTGCGGCGGGTTCGTGCCGATGATCTCCGGCCGCGGCCTCGGCCACACCGGCGGCACGCTGGACAAGCTGGACACCATCCCCGGCTACAACTCGCGCCCCGATATCCCGACCTTCCAGCGCGTGGTGCGCGAGGCGGGGGCCGCGATCATCGGGCAGACCGCGGACCTGGCGCCGGCCGACCGGCGCCTCTATGCAATCCGCGACGTTACCGCGACGGTCGAATCGATCCCGTTGATCACCGCCTCGATCCTGGCGAAGAAGATCGCGGCCGGGCTCGAGGGCCTGATGATGGACGTGAAGTTCGGCTCGGGCGCCTTCATGCCGGTCTACGAGCATGCCGAGGCCCTGGCCCAGTCGATCGCCACGGTGGCGCGCGGCGCCGGGCTCGCCAGCGCCGCCATTCTCAGCGACATGAACCAGGTGCTGGGGCGCACGGCCGGCAATGCGCTGGAGGTGCTGGAAGCGGTCGAGGCGCTGAAGCGCGGCGACGGCGAGGAGCGGCTGATGACCGTGACGCGCGCGCTGGCGGTCGAGATGCTGCTGCTCGGCCGACTGGCGAAGGACCAGGCCGAGGCCAAGGCGAAGGTTAAGCAGGCATTGGTGAGCGGGGCGGCTGCCGAGCGGTTCCAACGCATGGTCGCCGCCCTGGGCGGGCCGAACGACATCGTCGAGCGGCCCGAGCTGCACCTTCCCCGCGCACCGGTGCGCTTCGAAGCAAAGCCAAGCCGGCCGGGCTTCGTTGTCGGGATGGACGTGCGCGCGGTCGGGCTGGTCGTGCTGTCGCTCGGCGGCGGGCGGCGGCGCGCCGACGACCGGATCGACCCTGCCGTCGGCCTGGCCAGCGTCGCCGGCGTCGGCGAGAAAGTGGGGCCAGACCGGCCGCTGGCGATGATCCACGCCCGCAGCGAGGACGACGCGCGCATGGCCGCCGCCGACCTCGCGACCGCGATCCAGGTCGGCGACGACCCGCCGGTATCGTCCCCCGTCGTGCGCGCGCGGATCAAGGGGTAGGAGGGTCCATGCCCCGCGGCTTCATCCTGGTCATGGATTCCTTCGGCATCGGATCGGCGCCCGACGCGGCGCGGTTCGGCGATGCCGGGGCGGACACGCATGGCCATATTCGCGCGGCCTGCGCGGCGGGGCGGGCGGATAGGGCGGGGCTGCGGCAAGGGGCACTCGTCGTGCCGAACCTCGACCGGCTTGGGCTGGCCGCGGCTGCCGGTGTCGCCAGGGGCGAGACGGGCGTGGCGCCGAGCGCCTGCTATGGCGCGGCGGCGGAACGGAGCAAGGGCAAGGACACGCCGAGCGGGCATTGGGAGATGGCGGGCGTGCCGGTCCTGACGGACTGGGGCTATTTCCCGAAGACCCGGCCCTGCTTCCCGGCCGAGCTGACCCAGGCGCTGATTCGCGAGGCGAATCTACCCGGGCTTCTGGGCGATCGCCATGCCTCGGGCACGCAGATCATCGAGGAGCTGGGCGCCGAGCATGTCGCGACCGGCAGGCCGATCGTCTACACCTCGGCCGACAGCGTGTTCCAGATCGCCGCGCACGAGCGGCATTTCGGGCTGGAGCGGCTTTACGATGTCTGCCTCGTCGCGCGAAAGCTGGTCGACCGCTGGAACATCGGCCGGGTGATCGCCCGGCCTTTTGTCGGGGAGCCGAACGCATTTAGGCGCACGGGCAACCGCCGCGACTACGCCACGCCGCCGCCCGAGCCCACGCTGCTCGATCGGTTGAAAGCGGCGGGGCGCGAAGTGCTGTCGGTGGGCAAGGTGTCGGACATCTTCGCGGCCCAGGGCATCACGCGAAAGGTGAAGGCCGACGGCAACGCGGCGCTGATGCAGGCGACGATGGACGCGGCGCTAGAGGCGCCCGATGGGGCGCTGGTGTTCACCAACTTCGTCGATTTCGACACGCTCTTCGGCCATCGCCGCGACGTCGCGGGCTATGCGGCCGCGCTGGAGGAATTCGACCGCGCGTTGCCCGCGCTTGAAAGGGCGCTACGACCCGGCGATCTGGCCATCATCACCGCCGACCATGGCTGCGATCCAACCTGGGAAGGCACGGACCACACGCGCGAGTACGTGCCGGTCATCGCCTTCGGTCCGGCCGCGCGGCCGGGCCCGGTCGGCCGGCGCGACAGTTTCGCGGATATCGGGCAGACCCTGGCGGGGCACCTCGGCCTTCCGTCGCTGCCGCATGGGCGGGCGTTCTGGTAGGACACAACGCGTCCAATTGCCTTGACATGTTTTCCACATGTGATCATGTTAATGACATGTCCGTAATGATCCAGATTCGAAACGTGCCCGAGTCGCTGCATCGGCGCTTGAAGTCGCGCGCGGCCCTCGCCGGCATGTCGTTGTCCGACTACCTGCTGAGCGAATTGCGCGAGGTGGCGGAGCGACCGACATTGGACGAGATGCGCGCCCGCCTGGAAACGCGGTCGAAAGTGATTTCGAGCATTTCGGCCGCCGACGCCGTCCGCGATGAGCGCGATCGCCGGTAATGGTCCTCGACGCCTCGGCGTTGATCGAAGTGCTCCTGCGCATGCCCGCGGCCGCGGCGGTGGAGGCGCGCATTGGCGAGGCGCGGGCGACGCTGCAGGCGCCGCACCTGTTGGACATCGAGGTGACGCAGGTCTTGCGCCGCTTTGTTTCCGCCGGGATCATTGACGAGGAGCGCGGCAAGGCCGCACTGGCCGATCTTGTCGCCTATCCGCTGCTGCGGTATCCGCATGCTCAATTGCTGCAGCGCGTTTGGGAATTGCGGGGCAACCTGACGGCCTACGACGCGGCCTACGTGGCGCTGGCAGAAGCGCTTGACGTTCCGCTTCTCACGCGGGATCGGCGTGTCGCCGCCGCTACCGGGCACGCGGCACGCGTCTATGTGGTTTGAGGAGCAGGAGCGCGGGGCAGCGGCGCGCAGGGCTAGGTAGTTGTACTGTCGTCGTTGAGCCGCTTGCCCTCGAGGTCCTTCTTGTCGCGTTCGCCTTCGCGGCGAATCGCGGCCTTCTCGGCGCCGGTGCGTCCGAATCGCACGCGGTTCTCGGCGGCCGTGCGGTCAGCCTGCTGGCGATCCCGGCGCTTGCGGAAACTGTTCAGGTTGACCACGTCGCCCATAACGATCCTCGCGAGCACGTCGATACGCAACGCCGACGCTTGCTCACCCGTTCTTTACTGCGTCCGCCACTTTCTAGCTTATCTCAAATGACGTAGGGTTCAACCCTTCGAGAAACGACCAGTCGACCGGACGGACCCAGGACGGGGACCGGGCACCGCGCCGGAGGCCAGGGAGGAAATCGGTCGTGCGCAAAATCCTGTACGGCATCGTCGGTCTCGTTTTCGTCCTCGTCGCCGTGGCGCTGCTGGCGCCGCACTTCATCGACCTGCGCTCGATGCTCGCGCCGGCACTGCAGGCGGTCAAGGAGAGCACGGGGCGCGAGGTGCGGGTGGGCGACGTCGGCCTCTCGCTGTTCCCGCCCACGGCGACGCTCAGCGACCTGCGCGTGGCGAACATCCCCGGCGCGGCCGAGCCCGACATGCTGCGGGTGAAGGCGGTCGAGGTCAGCGTGGCACTGATGCCGCTGCTGTCGCGCCGGGTCGAGGTGCAGAGCGTCACGATCGTCGATCCGGTGGTGACGATCGAGACGCTGAAGGATGGACGGTCCAGCCTGGACTTTCCCAAGGGCAAGCCGGGGGATTCCGGCGGCGGAATGGACATCGCGCTGCAGGCCGTGTCGGTCAAGAGCGGCACCGTCGTCTTGCGCGACGCGGCCGGCGGCCAGCGCCGCATCGAGGCGCTCAACCTCACCGGCTCCGCCGGTTCGCTCGGCGGCCCGCTCGCCGCCAAGGGCACGGCCCGCGCGCTGGGCGTGCAGACCGCGCTCGACGTGTCGGTCGGCCGGATCGAGCCCGGCAAGCCGGCCAATGTCTCGTTCGTGATGGAAGGCGCGGGCGCGAAGGCCCAGTTCACCGGCACCGTGACCGGCGCCGCGGCCGCCGGCCAGTCGCCGGCTATCGCCGGCAAGTTCGCGGTCAATGCCGCCAACCTGGGCGAACTGGCCCGCGCGGTGAACGCGGGCGGCGGCACCCTGCCGCCGATGGCGGCGCAGCCCTTCACGATGGAAGGCGCGGTCAAGGGAACGACCACGCAGGTGACCGCGCCCGAAATCGCCATCACGCTTGGCGAGACGCGCGGCGCAGGCGCGCTGGCCTTCGCCTTCAGCGACAAGACCACGGTCCAGCTCGCCCTCAATATCGGGCGGCTCGATCTCGACAAGCTGCTGGCGCAGGGCGCCACCGCAGGCGCCGCGCCGGCCACGCCACCGGCTACGCCGCCCGCCGGCGCGCCGCCGGCCGGTGCCCCCACTGGGGCTTCCGCATCGCCATTCCCGCCGAACCTGGTGGCGGCGATCGACATCGGCATCGAAGGCATCGCCTATCGCGGGCAGGCGATGCAGAAGGCGCGGCTTCAGGTCGATATCGTCGGCGGCGCGGCGGTGGTGAAGCAGCTCACGGCGCAATTGCCGGCGGCGTCGAACGTGCTGGTGGCGAACCTGCCGCTGCCGCTGGGCGGCCCGCCGCCGGCGATGCAGGACGGGCGGATCGAGGCCCATTCGGGCAATCTGCGCGCGTTGCTGGAGTGGCTGGGGACGGACCTGTCCTCGCTTCCCCCGCAGCGGCTCGGCCGCTTCGACATGAAGGCCGGCGTCAAGAGCGACGGGACGAGCGTGCAGATCGCCAACCTGGACGCGACGATCGACAACTCGCGCCTGACCGGCGGCGCGACGATGGCATGGCGCGACCGGCCGGCCCTGGCCGTGCGGGCGAACGTCGACAAGCTGAACCTCGACGCCTACATGCCGGTCGCCCCGGCGGCGAAGCCGGCGCGGATGGCCCAGGCGCCGTCCGCGCCGGGAAGCGGCGCGACGGGGCTGCGGTCGCTCGATACGTTCGACCTCAACCTCGGGGCCGACATCGACAGCCTGACCTATCGCGACACGCCGATCCAGGGCGTGAAGATGACGGTGGAGCTGGTCAACGGCCGCCTTGCGATCAAGGAGGCGACGGTGCGCGACCTTGCGGGTGCGCAGGCCGCTTTCACGCTGGTGGTCGAGCGCATGTCGACGGCGCCGGCCTTCTCGACCGCCTTCAACCTGCGCGCGACCGACGCCAAGCGGTTCCTGAAGTTCGCCAGCGGCTACGATTCGCCGCTGTCCACGCAGGCGCTGGGCCAGCTCAACGCCAAGGGCACCGTGGCCGGCACGATGGACGGGCTCAAGGTCGACACGACGCTGGAAGGCTTCGGCGGCGCGGGCAAGATCGTCGGCAGCATGGACCAGCTTGGCCAGGCCGTGCCCAAGGTCGATCTTGCGATCGACGCCAGTTTTCCCGAGTTCGGCCCAGTCCTGGGCGCGCTGGCCGGCGCGCAAGCGAAGCAGGGCAACCAGGCGCTTGGCCCCTTCGTGCTGAAGAGCCGGATCGCCAATACCGGCGCGGACGCCATCGCGCTGAAGGAGACCGAGCTGCGCGCCTTCGGCGGCGAGCTCGGCCTGACCGGGACGATCACCCAGATGGCCTCGCCCGCGCCGGCGGTCGATCTCGGCATCAACATGAAGCTGCCGAGCCTGAAGCCGCTGCTGGTCGCGTTCAATCCCGATCCGCAGTTGATGGCGACGGCGGACAAGCTGGGCGGGATCACGCTGACGGGCAAGGCGGTCGGCAACGCGCAGAAGGTCACGCTGCGCGACGCCGCGCTCACCGGGCTGGGCGGATCGATCAAGCTCAACGGCGACGTGGTGCAGTCGGGCAAGCAGCTCGACCTTGCCGCCGACATGCAGAACTTCACCCTCGGGCCGCTGCTCGCGGCCATGCCCGGCGTGATCACGGCCCAGGGCGCCCAGCAGCTCGGTCCCGTGAACGGCCGGCTGGCGCTGAAGGGCGGGATGGACAACCTCAGCGTCGGCATGCAGAACCTGGCGATGCAGGGCTTCGGCGGCACGATGGCGCTGAACGGCCAAGTCAGCGACGCGATGGACCCGACACGCAAGGCCGATTTGACCTTCGACGTCGCCAACCTGGCGGTCGGACCGATGCTGGCGGCTTTCCCGAACGCGGGCGTCTCGCCCACGCTGGCGCAGAACCTGCAAACGCTCACGGCGAAGGGCTCGATCAAGGGTTCGACCGACGCGCCCTCGCTGACCCTGCAGCAGGGCACGGCGCAGGCCTTCGGCGGCACGCTCGCGCTGACCGGAACAGTGACCGAGGCGACGACGCCTTCGGCGAAATACGACATGACGGCGTCGGCCAACCTGCCCAGCCTGATGACCGTGCTGTCGTCCTTCTACAAGCCCGAGGGGTCGATCCCGGGCCCCGTGAAGTTCGACAACGTGCGGCTTACCGGCGACGGCAAACGGGTGCAGATCGCCAACCTCAATGGCCAGCTCGGCAATATCGGCGTAACCGGCCAGGGCGTCATGACGATGGACGGGCCGCGGCCGAAGCTGGACCTGCAGGTGCAGACCACCGGCGACATCCTGCTCGACGCCTTCCAGTCGGCCGACCCGCAGAAGCGCGGCAGCCTGGAGCCCTATTGGCACCGGCTCTTCCCCGAGCTGTCGCCGGCGTCGCTGGGCGACACCCAGCTGGCGCAGGCGCAGGCCCGGCCGCTGCATCCCCGCTGGTCCAAGGAGCCGCTGCGGCTGCTCGCGACGATCAAGTCCTATGACGCCAGTGTCGCGCTGTCGGGGCAGGCGATCGTCGACGGGCCGTACCGGGTGGTGAACCCGCAGGTGAAGCTTGCCGTCGCCAACGGCGTCGCCACGCTGGAGCGGCTGAGCGGCGCGCTCTATGACGGCCAGATCACGATCCTGGGCAAGCTTGCCGCGACCGAGCCGCCCAACCTGTCGATGCAGATGCAGGTGCGCGGCCTCAACATCGCCAAGGCAGCCCAGGCGGCGAAGGCGCACCAGACCGGCCGCAAGTGGTTTCTCGCCTTCGGCCGGATCGAGCTGATCGAGGGGCTGTTCGATGCCGACCTCAACTACAACGCCACCGGCCGCAGCGAGGCCGAGATGGTGCAGACGCTGGCCGGGACCGGCGGGTTCCAGGCGACCAACGGCGTGATCGAGGGCATCGACATGGCCAAGCTGAGCAACACGCTGAAGAGTCTGAACAACGTGCTGGATATCGCTTCCGTGCTGACCCAGACGACCAGCGGCGGGCGCACGCGCTTCCAGCTCATCAACTCGTCGAACGAGGCCAAGGCCGGGCTGGTGTCGAGCGGGAACCTGATGGTCAAGGCCGACGCGATGGACGGGCGGGGCGGCTACAACCTCGATTTCCCGTCCTACACGATGAACGCGCGGCTCGACGTGACGCTGACCGAGCATGCCAAGACGCCGCCGGTGATCCTGACGGCGGTGGGCCCGATCGACAATCCCGTGGCCCATGTGGACTCGGATGCGCTGAAGCAGCACGTGCTGGGCAATGCGACCAAGTTCATCATCCGCCAGCTCAACCCCGGCCAGGCGACGGGCGAGGGCGGGCAGGCCAATCCGGCCGATCTCTTGAAGGGCGTGCTCGGCGGACAGCCGGCGCCGGCCGCGCCGGCTCCCGGCCAGGCCGCGCCGCCCGCGCAAAAGCTCGACCCGCAGCAATTGTTGCAGCAGCTCCTCAAGCCGAAAGCGCAGTAGCGCGGTTCAGCCCAGCGCGCCGGCGCGCGCCTGTTCCAGCACGTGCACGCGCAGCGCGCTGGAGAGGTTCGCCGCGCGGGCGGGGCCGGGCAGGCGGCCGTTGGCGGCGTCGATCTCGGCGATGACCGCGGCGACCGACAGGCCGCGCCCATCGGCGATCGTCCGCAGCGCGTCCCAGAACGCCTGTTCCAGCGACACGCTGGTGCGATGCCCGGCGATGGTGACCGAGCGCTTGCGCACCGCACGCGCGGAAGGCGCGGGGCCGGCAGGCGGCGCCAGGTCGTTCACGCCTTCGGACCCAGCATGTCCTGGGGCCGCACCAGGGCGTCGAACTCCTCGCCGGTCAGAAGCTTCAGCCGGATCGCCGCTTCGCGCAGCGTCAGGTCCTCGGCATGGGCCAGTTTCGCGACCTTGGCGGCGTTGTCGTAGCCGATGCGGGGGTTGAGTGCGGTCACCAGCATCAGCGAGCGGGCGAGATGCTCGGCGATGCGCTTGCGGTCCGGCTCGATGCCCACCACGCAATGCTCGGTGAAGCTGCCGGCGGCGTCGGCCAGCAGGCGGATCGAGCGCAGCACGTTGTCGACGATCACCGGCTTGAACACATTGAGCTCGAAATGCCCCTGCGACCCGGCGACGGTGACGGCGACATGGTTGCCCATGACCTGGCAGCAGACCATGGTCATGGCCTCGGCCTGGGTGGGATTCACCTTGCCCGGCATGATCGAGCTGCCCGGTTCGTTCTCGGGCAGGCGCAACTCCCCGATGCCGCTCCGTGGGCCCGAACCCATCAGGCGGATGTCGCTGGCGATCTTGAAGCAGGCGGCGGCCGCCGCGTTCAACGCGCCGGACAGCGCCACCAGGTCGTCATGGCCGGCCATCAGCGCGAACTTGTCGGCGGCGGGCGCGAAGGGCAGGCCGGTCAGCGCCGCGATCTCGCGCGCGAAGGCGGCATCGAAACCGGGCTTCGCGTTGAGGCCCGTGCCGACCGCGGTTCCGCCCTGGGCGAGCGGGTACAGCGCGGCGACGGCTGCGTCGATGCGCGCGCGCGCCGCCGCGACCTGCGCCGCGTAGCCGCCGAATTCCTGGCCCAGCGTCAGGGGCGTGGCGTCCATCAGGTGCGTGCGGCCGATCTTGACGATGTCGGCGAAGGCCAGCGCCTTGGCGTCCAGCGCGGCGCCCAGGCGCGCGAGCGCGGGCAGCAGGCGGCGATGCGCCGCAAGGGCCGCGGCGATGTGCATGACGGCGGGGAAGGAATCGTTTGAGGACTGGCCCAGGTTGACCTGGTCGTTGGGATGCACCGGCTTCTTGTCGCCGCGCCTGCCGCCCAGCATCTCGTTGGCGCGGTTGGCGATCACCTCGTTGGCGTTCATGTTGCTCTGGGTGCCCGACCCGGTCTGCCAGACCACCAGCGGGAAGTGGTCGTCGAGCAGGCCCGCCGCCACCTCCTGCGCCGCGGCGGCGATCGCCTGGCCGGTTTTCTGGTCGAGCGCCCCCAGCGCCATGTTGGCGCGGGCGGCGGCCAGCTTCTGCAGGCCGAAGCCATGGACGATCTCGGCGGGCATGCGCTCGCCGCCGATGGTGAAGTTGCGGCGCGAGCGTTCGGTCTGCGCGCCCCACAGCCGGTCGGCCGGGACCTCGATCGGGCCCATGGAATCGGTTTCGACGCGCGTCGCCATGCGCGGAGCTTAGCGCGGGCGGGCGGCGGAGCCTACTGCGGGCAGATATAGCCCGCGCCGGTCGGGGACTTGAAGCAGCCGACGGACTCGGGCAGCAGCATTTTCGGCAGCCACAGAACGACCTCCGGGAAGAACACCGTGAAGCCGATCGCGACGAAGAACACGATGTAGATCGGCAGGGATCGCACCACGGCCCTGGTGAACGGCACGCCGCAGAACTTGGACGCGATCAGCAGCGACAGCCCGTAGGGCGGGGTGATCAGGCCGAACACCAGCGTCGTGACGATCACCACGCCCAGATGCACCGGATTGATGCCGCCGAGATCGCCCAGCTTCAGCAGGATCGGCATGAAGATGATGATCGCGGGCACCGCGTCGATGAAATCGCCCAGGATCACGAAGAGTCCGACCAGCAGCAGCAGGATCGTGCGCGGGTCCTTCCCGGCGTAGTGCTCGATCCATCCCGCCACCTCGTCCGGTCCGCGCAGAAAGGCCAGCATCCAGCCGAAGCAGGACGCGCCGACCACGGCCGAGAGCGGAATGGCGTAGAGCAGCCCGAGGTAGATCATGTCCTTGTGCAGGTTGCGGACATGCGACGGATTGAGCAGCGGGATCAGGATGAAGATGATGTAGGTGCAGGCGATCAGGCCGGCCTCGGTCGGCGTGAACCAGCCGGTGAGCAGGCCGCCCATGATGATGATCGGGATCACCAGCGGCAGCGACGCTTCCTTGAACGCGCCGCCGATCTCCATGAACGAGGCGCGCCTCTTCTGGATGCCTACGGGGCCGAAGAAATAGCTGTAGATCATCAGCCCGATGCCGACCACGAGGCCGGGGGCGACGCCGCCCAGGAACAGGCCGCCGATCGACACGTTGCCGGTGGCGCCATAGACCACCGACATGATCGAGGGCGGGATCAGGTTCGCCATCGTGGAGGCCGAGGCGATCAGCGCCGCGTTGAAGGCGCGGTCGTAGCCCTCCTTCACCATCTCCGGCGCCACGGTGCGGGTCAGCACCGCCACGTCGGCGGTCGACGAGCCCGAGATGCCGGCGAAGAACATGCTGAACACCGTCACGACCTGCGCCAGGCCGCCGCGCAGATGCCCCACCAGAACCTGGGCCAGTCGGATCAGGCGATGGGTGACGTTGGCCGAGGTCATCAATTCGCCGACCATCAGGAAGAACGGGATCGCCAGCAGCGTCTCGGCGTCGATGCCGTGGAACATCTGGCCGATGATCGACTGGAAGCTGATCGGCGTCATCGCGGTCGCGATCAGCACGCCCGCCATGATCGCGAACATGACCGGCACGCCCATGTAGCCCAGGACCAGGAACGTCAGCGCCATGATGATGATGATCCAGCCGTTACTCATGGCCGACCTCCGTCACCGCGGGAGCGTCCGGCTCGACGAAGCCATGCCTCAGCCCGTTGACGAGTTGTTCGAACGAGAACAGGAAGACCAGCGCGCCGCTGAGGGGGATGCTGGCGCTATAGAACGTCATCGGGATCAGCGAGGGCATGCGGAAATTGCCCATGTCGAGGATCGCGTTCTTGATCCCGAAATAGATCATGAAGCCCGCGATGACCATCACCACGCCGCGCGACAGCAGCTCGAAGGCGATGCGCGTGGCCCCGCGCATCGAATTGACCAGCTCGGCGAGATACAGGTGTTCGTTGCGCCGCGTCGCGACGCCGATGCCGAGAAATACGCCCCAGGCGAAGAAGCCGGTGGTCACCTGCTGCAGCCACAGCCAGGGCGCGCCGATCTCCCGCGTGATCACGTCCGCCAGCACCGACAGCGAAAAGCCGGTGATGCTGAGCCCGCACAGGATCATCAGCAATGCCTCGAGGGGGTCGAGCACGGGCCATTTCAGCCGGCGATTGCGGTTGATCACGAGTGCGTGGACGTCGGCGCTCTCGCCTTCCTGGATATCAGTCACGGTCGCTCCCCCTCCATGGATCGGGCGGCGGTGCCTTCGCACCGCCGCCCGAGGCCGAATTGACCGCTGACCTTGCTATTTGACGTTGCGGACGAGGGTGAGGATCTTGACCGCGTGCGGGCCCAGTTCCTTGGCCAATTCGTCTTGGATCGGCGCGGCAGCCTTCTGGAAGCCGGACTTGTCCACGCCCTCCACGACCTTCACGCCGATCTTCTTCAGCTTGGCCGCCGAGTCGTTCTCTAGCTTGAAGGCCAGGGCGGGCTCTTTCTGGCTGACATAGTCGGCCGCGGCCTGGACCCACTTCTTCTCGTCGTCGGTGAACGCATTCCAAGTCTTGTCGCTGACCCAGATGCAGTTGTTGTTGGCCTCGTGCTGGGTGATGCTCAACACCGGCGCCACTTCGTAGTGCTTGTTGGACTCATAAACGTTCACGCCGTTCTCGGCGGCCTGCACGACGCCGGTCTGCAGCGAGGTGTAGACCTCGCCGAACGGCATATGCACGGTCTGAGAACCATAGGCCGGGAAGTGGGTATCCTCGGTCTTGGTCGCCTGGACGCGGATCTTCACGCCCTTCAGGTCATCGACCTTGGTGTACTCCTTCTTGGAGTAGATGTTGCGGAAGCCCATGGTGATCAGGCCAAGCACGTGGGCCCCTTGCACCGAGTCCTTCACCATGGCCTTGAACGCTTCGGAAACCTCCTTGTTGGCGAGCGACTTGGCGAGGTGGTCCTCGTCGCGGAACAGGAAGTGCAGCGAGAACACGCCGGCCTGCGGCGCCACGGTCGAGGCATTGGCCGTCGAGGTGATGATGAAGTCGATATCGCCCGAGCGGAGCTTCTGCAGCATCACCGGTTCCTGGCCGAGCTGTGCGCCAGGGAACTGGTTGATGCCCATCTTGCCGCCCGACAGCTCCATCAGCTTCTCGTTGAACAGATTGCCCGCGACGCCATAGGCGGTCGATACCGGCTGGTCGTAGGCAAAGCTGTATTTCTTCTGCGCGAGGGCTTCGCCCGGCATGGCCAGCGCGATCGCACCCAGTGCCACGGCGGCGAACGCGCCGTGCTTGAATCCGAACTTCATTACCGTCTCCTCCCACTGCATGTTTGTTGAGTCAGATGCTCGGACTGAACTTGTCATTACAGGTCAAGGTGCCCGAGGCAAGCACCGCCGTCAAGCGTCGGTAATCGCTTACATCGCCTAGATGCGCTTGAACGGCAGGCGTAATTTTGCGGAGTCGTTGGCGAGCCGGTCGCGCACCACGATCTCCAGCGTGTAGTCGCCCTTGGCCAGGTCGAAGAAGGGCAAGGTCAGGTCGATCCCCAACTCGGTATTGGCCTGGCGGCTTATGATATCGATCTCCTTCAGGCTGCGGTCGCTGGTCAGCGTCTTGCCCTTGGCATCCAGGATCGCGTAGTCGCAGACCAGCGAGATGCGATAGGAGGCGCCTTCCTGGGCATGGTCGAAGCCGGCCGGCTCGACATAGACCTGCATCGGCTGGTCGCGTGTGAACACGTTGTGCGGGCGCGGCGCATACTGGCCGTAACCGCGCGATGGCCCGTCGGAAAAGGCGCCGGCGGTCAGCAGCAGGGGCGTGCGCGGCGCCAGGTCCGCCAGCGCGTTGGAGATGGTCAGATAGGCCTTGGCGGCCTGGCCCGCGGCCAGCTCGGCCTTGGCCTTGTCCAGCTTGCCGGCGATGTCGTCCGCGGCGCCTGCGGCCGCGCCGGCGAACAGGATGACCCCCAGGATGGCCAACGCGCAGGCGCGCTCCAGCCTCACGCGCGGGAAACCTGCTTGCGGCCGAGTTCCGTCAGCTTGCAGACCATCCAGCCCGGCTTGAGCGGATTGGCGAACCACGGCTCGGCCCAGCCCTGTTCCAGGCAGGCGCGCACGGTGCGCTCGTTGACGCGCTGGCCGTGACGGTCGAACAGGGGCAGCTTGCCGGCGGGCTGGTCGATGCCGCGCTTCAGCCAGTCGCGCTGCGCCGCGGTCGGCCGCGTCAGCGGCGCGGCCGCGACGATCGCGGATGCAACTTGAACCATGCTCGCTCCCCCGGGCCTGGGCCCGCAACGCCCGCCAGCGACGTTCCAGCCCCCGCTGGGCGCGCCGCCTGCCAACCGGCTAGGATGCTAGCGTGCCCGGCGCGTCCCGCCAACCTCCCGGAGGGGTTTCCATGTCCGACACGGACCGCGATCCGCCCCGCCTCGTCTATGTGACCGCCGCGACGGGCGCGGAGGCGCTGATGATCGGGCGGTCGCTTGTGGAGGCCCGGCTGGCGGCATCGGTAAATGTCCTCGGCGGCGCGCGTTCGATCTACTGGTGGGAGGGCCGCATCGAGGTGGGCGAGGAAGCGGTGCTGGTGGCGAAGACGCGGGGCACGCTGGTCGACCCCCTGATCGCGCATGTCAGGACATTGCACAGCTACGCCTGTCCCGCCATCGTGGTGCTGCCGGTCCTGGCCGGCAATCCCGACTACCTGGCCTGGATTGCCGCTGAAACGAAGGAGGCTGGAAATCCGCCATGACGCCGATCGCGCCGATCACCTATCTGACGACGATCCTGTTCGACCACGGTGCGATCCGCGCGCTGCCGGGCGAGTTGAAGGCCGTCGGGATCGCGCGGCCGCTGGTCGTGACCGATCGCGGCGTCGTGGCCGCCGGCATCGCGGGCCGCGTGCTGGAGCTGATCCCGCAATTCAACGACCTGCCGCGCTTCGAGGAGACGCCGAGCAACCCCACCGAGACGGCGGTGCTGAAGGCGTTGGACCTATACCGGCAGGGCCGGTGCGACGGCATCGTCGCGGTGGGCGGCGGGTCGTCGATGGACTTGGCCAAGGCGGTCGCGCTGCTGGCGTCCCATCCCGGGCCGCTGGCGACCTATGCCATGAGCCTGGGCGGCTTGCCGAAGATCACCGCGTCCGTCGCGCCGGTGATCGCGATCCCCACCACCGCCGGGACGGGCAGCGAGGTGGGGCGGGGCGCGCTGGTCACGCTCGACGACGGGCGCAAGCTGGGCTTCGTCAGCCCACACCTCATCCCCCGGCGCGCGATCTGCGATCCCGAATTGACCCTGGGCCTGCCGCCGCTGCTGACCGCCGCCACCGGCATGGACGCGATGACGCACTGCATCGAGACGTTCCTGTCCCCGCGCGTCAATCCGCCAGCGGACGCCATCGCGCTGGACGGCGCGGAGCGCGCGATCAAGTGGATCGAGCGCGCGACCAGGGACGGCGGCGACCGCGACGCGCGCTGGAACATGATGATGGCCTCGATGGAAGGGGCGATGGCGTTCCAGAAGGGGCTGGGCGCGGTGCACGGCATGTCGCACCCGCTGGGCGCGATCAAGGCGATGGGGCTGCACCACGGCACGCTCAACGCCGTCATCCTGCCGGCGGTGCTGCGCTACAACGCCGGCCACGTCGGCGACAAATACGCGCGGCTGTGCAAGGTGCTGGGGCTGAAAGAGGGCACCGACCTGGCGCGGTTTATCGAAGCGCTGAACGCGCGGCTAAAGCTGCCGCCAAACCTGCGCGCCATGGGCGTCACGGAAGCGATGATACCCGCACTCGCGGAGCAGGCGGTGATCGACCACTCCACGCCGACGAATCCTCGGCCGGTCGGCAGGGCGGAATACGAAACGCTCTACCGCGAAGCGCTGGGCTAGCGCTTCATCCGCTTGACGTGCTCCCGCTCGATCCTGACCGCGCGCCGCAGGGCAGGGCGGGTTTCCAGCCGGTCGACATAGCCCGTCAGCTCGGGCCGGCGCGGCAGCATGTCGAATTTGACGGCGTAGTGGACGATCGAGCCCAGGATCACGTCGGCGGCGCAGAACCGCTCGCCCATGACGTAGGGGCCGCGCCCCAGCGCATCGGTGATCACGTCAACCATGCTGTCGTAATCGCCCCAGGCCGCATGGAAGGCCGGCACGTCCCATTTTTTCACGTGCGACATGATCGCCGGCTCGACACTGCCGCCGGCATAGAACATCCATTGCAGGTAGCGGCCGCGCTCGGGCGTGTCGATCGCCGGCGCCAGGCCGGCGGCAGGGAAGCGATCGGCGAGGTAGGCGCAGATCGCCGCCGATTCCGCCATGGCGCAGGTGCCGTGGCGCAGGGCGGGGACCTTGCCGGCCGGGTTGATCGCGCGATAGGCGGGGGTCTTCTGCTCGCCCTTCCAGATGTCCACCATCTCGAGCCGGTAGGATTGGCCCACTTCCTCCAGCATCCAGAGCACCCGGATGGCCCGGGTCGCGGGCGCATAGTATAGGGTCAGATCGTCCGTCATCGCGCCGCCTTGAGCAGGTCGAGGGGACGCGACGTTACGGCAAGGTCCGGCCCCGACGCCAATGATTTGCTGGCGGCGGGAACTTGCTCGGGGTCAGGCGGCGTGCCGGCCGGCCGCAGCCGCTTTGGACTTCTCCAGCCGCTTCAACCGCTGGATGATCTCGCGCCGATAGTCGGCGTCCCACAAGATCCGCTCGTGGTCGATGGTAACCGCGTCGCGGGGGTTTTCGGTCGTGGCAGGTGCGACCATGGGTGAACTCCTCTCGCCCTTCCCCGGAGGTTGGATTGAAACAAGCAATTTCGGCAACTCTTGGGCTTGTTTGCGGCAATTCAATGATTTGACGTAAAACGCTCAACGAAGGCAGCAGGTTCCCGCCCCCAGGCCACGGATGCATATTGGGTATGCGGCCCGCGGCTTGGCGGAAAAACAAAGGTTGTGCGATAAGTTAACGCGAACTCTGGAATCGGGTCTCAAAGCGACCATGGCCGACGCAACAGCAGTTTCAGACGCTCCGGGTGCGGAGACGGGCGGCGAAGCACGGTCCGCCCGGCTGGTGCTGGGATTTTCCTGCCTCGGTCATGCGTATTCCCACCTAGTCACGCTGCTCTACCTGACGGTCGTGCTGGCGCTCGAACGCGAATGGGCCATGGGCTATGCCGACCTGATCCGGCTGTCGTCCCTCGGCGCGCTTCTGTTCGGCGCTGCCGCCCTGCCGATGGGCTGGGTGGGCGACCGCTGGAGCGCGGCCGGGATGATGGTGGTCTATTTCCTGGCGACCGGCCTGGCGACGGTGCTGACCGGTTTCGCCCGCAACCCGACCGAGATCATGCTCGGGTTGGCGGCGATCGGGCTCGCCGCCTCGATCTATCACCCCGTCGGCATGGCCTGGTCGGTGCGGAATGCCGCCGCGCGCGGCAAGGTGCTGGGCATCAACGGGCTGTTCGGCAGCATCGGCGTGGCGGCCGCCTCGGGCGTGGCTGGGGTCATGTGTGACCTGGTGTCGTGGCGGGCGGCCTTCTTCCTGCCCGGCGTGGTGTGCTTCGCCACCGGTCTCGCCCTGCTGCTGTGCTGGCGCATGGGATGGGTGACCGATCGCAAGCGCGACCGTGTGGTGGAGGCGCTGGCTTCGCGCCAGGACATGTGGCGCACCTTCATCGTGCTGTCGGTCACCATGCTCTGCGCCGGGCTGATCTACCAGGGCACGCTGACGGTAATGCCGAAACTCTTCGCCGAGCGCCTGTCGGGCTGGGTTACGGGCGCCTCGTCGATCGGCGGGTTCGTAACGGCGCTCTACCTTGCCTCCGGCCTGGTGCAGGCTTTCGGCGGTCACTTGTCGGATCGGTTTTCCCCCAAGTCGGTCTACATTCTGATGTTCGCCGCGCAGATCCCGCTGCTCGCGCTTGCCGGCATGGTGGGCGGGCTTTCCATCGTGCCGCTGATGTTCGCGATCAACGCACTGACCGTTTTGGCGACGCCGGCGGAAGGGATTCTCCTGACCCGCTACTCGCCCGGCCGGCACCGCAGCCTGGCCTTCGGCGCCAAGTTCGTGCTGTCGCTCGGCATCGCGCCGGTGGCGATCATGCTGGTCGCCTGGGTCGAACAGGCGACCGGCGACTTCCTCCTGCTGTTCGCCATGCTGGCCGGGTTTGGCGGCGTGCTCGTCGTGGCGGCCATGATGCTGCCGGGCGACCGCGAGGCGGCGAAGCTAGCCGCTCCCGCCATCGCGCCTGCGGAGTAGGCGGCCCGCCTAGAACGCCGGCGGTTCGACGCCCGACTTCTTCAACTGCCCGGATAGCTGACTTTTCAGGCGCCCGAGCCCGGCCTGGTCCTTGGCCTCGCAGCGCGCCACCAGCACGGCCTGGGTGTTCGACGCGCGCAGCAGCCACCAGCCGTCCGATGTGCGTACCCGCACCCCGTCGATGCCGTTGACCTCGGCCTTGGCGGCGGCCAGGCGGTCGCGCACCTCGTCGACGACCTTGAACTTGCGGTCGTCGGCGCAGGCGAAGCGCAGCTCGGGCGTGTTGACCACGGCGGGCAGCGTGTCGCGGAACTCGGCCAGGGTCTGCTTGCGCCGCGCCAGGATCGACAGCATCCGCACGGCGGCGTAGAGCGCGTCGTCGAAGCCGTAGTAGCGGTCGGCGAAGAAGATGTGGCCGCTCATCTCGCCGGCAAGGGGCGCGCCGGTCTCGGCCATCTTCGACTTGATCAGCGAATGTCCGGTCTTGAACATCAGCGGATCGCCGCCCATCGCCTTGATGCGGTCGAACAGGGTCTGGCTGGCCTTCACGTCGGCGATGATGGTGGCGCCCGGCTTGTCCTTCAGCACATCCTCGGCCAAGAGCACCATGAACTGGTCGCCCCACAGCACGCGGCCCTTGCCGTCGACCATGCCGATGCGGTCGCCGTCGCCGTCGAAGGCGAGGCCCAGGTCGCAGCCCTTCTCGCGCACGGCCTTCTGCAGGTCGACCAGGTTCTTTTCCTCGGTCGGATCGGGGTGATGGTTGGGGAAGGTGCCGTCGATCTCGGTGAACATCAGGTGGTGCTTGCCCGGCAGCTTCTTCGTCAGCGCCACGACCGCCTCGCCGGCCGCCCCGTTGCCGGCGTCCCAGGCGACGTTCAGCGCCTTGTCCCCCGCGTAGTCCTGCACTAGACGCGCGACATAGGCGTCGAAGGCCGGCTTGTCCGTCGCCTTGCCCTGCCCGGATTCCAGGTCGCCGGCATCGCTGAGCTTCGCCAGCGCCTGGATCTGCTCGCCGAATACCGGGGCCTTGCCCATCATCATCTTGAAGCCGTTGTGGTCGGGCGGGTTGTGCGAGCCCGTGACCATGATCCCGCCATCCGCGCCCGTCGTGCGCGTGGCGAAATAGAGCATCGGCGTGGGGCCGCGCCCGACGCGCCATACGTCGACGCCGCTCGCGGTCAGCCCCTCCACCAGCGCGCGCTCCAGTTCGGGGCCGCTTAACCGGCCGTCATAGCCGACGCAGACGGATTTGCCGCCCTTGCGCCGGATGGCGGTGCCGAAGGCGCGGCCGATGGCCCGCGCGTCGGCGGGGCCGAGCGTCTTGCCGACAATGCCGCGAATGTCGTATTCGCGCAGTACAGACCGGTCGAAGCGATGGAGTCCGGACATAACTGTCCCTCGGTTGGTTTGCGTACTTGGCGCGCTCTCATACACCGAAATGAACTACATCAACACCCGGGAATCGACAGGCTGCGGGCGTCGGGCCACACTGCCCAGGGGATAGAGCCTAAAGGGGGAATGGCGCTGCATATCCATCTCGATCCTGTGGGCGGCGTGGCCGGCGACATGTTCGTCGCCGCGTTGCTGGCGGCGTTTCCGGCGCATCGCGAGGCGATGATGGCGGCGATCCGCGCCGCGGGCCTCCCTGAACGGATGCGGGTGGAGCTGGTTCCGCACAAGGACCACGCCTTGACCGGCCAACGGTTCGTCGTGGAGGAGAGGGCCGACCCGCATCACCACGGCCACACGCCGTTCGGCGAGATCCGCAAGCGCCTGGCCGGCTCGGCGCTCAAGCCACCGGTGGCGCGGCGCGCGGTCGCCATATTCGCCCTGCTGGCCGATGCCGAGGCGAAGGTGCACGGCCATGACGACCTGGACGATGTGTGCTTCCACGAGCTGGGCGAGTGGGATTCGATCGCCGATATCGTCGGCGCGGCGTTCCTGATCGATGCGATCGGTGCGGCGTCATGGTCGGTCGGGTCTCTGCCGCTGGGCTCGGGGCGCGTCGAGTCCGCGCATGGCGCCCTGCCGGTGCCGGCGCCGGCGACGGCGCTGCTGCTCGGCGGGTTCATGACCCATGACGACGGCCTGGCCGGCGAGCGCGTGACGCCCACGGGGGCGGCGATCCTGAAACACCTGGACTGCGCGCCGGGCATCGGTCCCCGGCCGCGCCGACTGGGCGGCACGGGGATCGGCTTCGGCACCAAGACCTTCCCCGGGATCAGCAACGTGCTGCGCGCCCTGGTCTTCGAGGACGGTGCGCCGGCGCAGGCCTGGCGCACCGAAGAGGTGACGGTGATCGAATTCGAGGTCGACGACCAGGCGCCGGAAGACTTGGCGGTCGGGCTCGACCGCCTGCGCGCGCTGGCGAGCGTGCGCGACGTCGTGCAGCAATCGGTCCTGGGCAAGAAGGGGCGGCTTGCCGCGCATGTGCGCATACAGTGCAAGCCCGATCGGCGCGACGCGGTGATCGCCGCCTGCTTCGTCGAGACGACGACGATCGGCCTGCGCTATGCGATCCAGCAGCGCGCCGTGCTGCCGCGCGTGCTGGAGACGTCGGGCGGGGTTCCGGTCAAGCGCGTGCGTCGTCCGGACGGCAGCGTGACCGTGAAAGCCGAGATCGATGCGGTTCGCGCGGAAGGCGGCGCCGAGCGGCGCGACCGACTGCGCCGGCGCGCGGCCGATCTGGCGGCAGGAAAGCCCTGGGAGGATGAACCGTGACCGACGCCGCTCCACGCCATGCGCGGGTCGCCATCGTCGGCGGCGGCATCCTGGGCTGCAGCGTCCTGTACCACCTCGCCAAGCGCGGCTGGCGCGACGTCGTGCTGATCGAGCGCACCGAGCTGACCGCCGGCTCCACCTGGCACGCCGCCGGCAACACGCCGCATTTCAGCACCAGTCTCAACATCAGCCGCCTGCACAAATACAGCACCGATCTCTACCAGCGCCTGGAGGCGGAGACGGGCCAGTCCGTCGGCTTCCACAAGACCGGCAGCCTGCGCCTGGCCTCGGTGCCCGACCGCATGGACGAGTACCGCTTCCATCGCGCCAAGGCGCGCGCCATCGGGGTCGAGTTCGAGCTGGTCGGGCCGGAGGAAATCCGCCGGCTGCATCCGCTGATCACGACCGACGGCATCCTGGGCGCGGCCTACAATCCCGCCGACGGCCATCTCGATCCTTCGAGCGTGACGCAGGCGCTCGCCAAGGGCGCGCGCGACCACGGCGCCACGGTGCTGCGCCACACGCGCGTGACCGCGATTGAGCTGATGCACGCCGGCGAGTGGCACATCCGCACGGACAAGGGCGACGTGGTCGCCACGATCGTCGTCAATGCCGCCGGCACCTGGGCGCGCGAGATCGGGCAGATGGCCGGGCTCGACCTGCCGATCGTGCCGATGGAGCACCAGTACCTGGTGTTCGACGCCATGCCGGAGGTCGCGGCGCTGGCGAACGAACTGCCGATCGTGCGCGAGGTCGATGTGTCCTACTACCTGCGCCAGGAACGCCAGGGCATGCTGCTCGGCCCCTATGAGCGCGGTGCCACGCCGTTCGGCGAGCGCGGCGTGCCGGCGACCTTCGGCGCCGACCTGCTGCCGCCGGACCTCGAGCGCCTGGAGCCGTACATCGAAGGTGCCTTCCGCCGCATGCCCAGCCTCGCCAAGGCCGGGATGAAGCGGGTCGTGAACGGCCCGATCACCTACACCCCCGACGGCAACGGCTTGCTGGGGCCCGTGGCCGGCATTCCGCAGTTCTACTTGGCCTGCGGCTTCAGCTTCGGCATCACCCAGGCGGGCGGGGCGGGCAAGTGGCTGGCCGACCTGCTCATCGACGGCTCGCCGGCGTTCGACCTGTTCGAGCTCGACCCGCGCCGCTACGGGCGCTACGCGACGCTCGACTGGGCGATTGAGCGCTGCAAAGACATTTACGCGGATGAATATGCCATCGCCTATCCGCATCTCGACCGCCCGGTCGGACGCAACCTGCGCGCAAGCCGCATCCACGGCGAATTGAAGAAGAAAGGGGCGGTGTTCGCATCGCGCAACGCCTGGGAACGGCCGCAGTGGTTCGCCGCGCCGGGCGACGAAGCCGCCGACCGTATGAGCTTCCGCCGCAGCAACTGGTTCGAGCCGATGAAGCGCGAGGCCCGCATGGTGCGCGAGCGGGGCGGGCTGCTCGATCTCAGCAGCTTTTCGAAATACGAGGTGGCGGGGCAGGACGCGACGGCCCTGCTCGACCGCCTGACCGCCAACCGACTGCCGCGCAAGGTGGGCGGCATCGCTCTCTGTCACATGCTGACGCCGGCGGGCGGCATCCGCAGCGAACTGACGATCACGCGCCTGGCCGAGGACCGCTTCTTCCTGGTGACGGCGGCGGCGGCCGAGTTGTTCGACCTGGACTGGATCGCCCACCACGAGCGCGCGGAGGACTGGGTCACGATCAACGACGTGACCGACCGCTGGGGCTGCCTGGTGCTGGCCGGGCCGCGCGCGCGCGACGTGTTGGCGCGGCAGTGCCTGCATGACCTTTCCAACAAGGGCTTCCCATGGCGCACGATGCGCGCGATCACCGTCGCCGGGGTGCCGGTGCGCGCGATGCGGCTCAACTACGTTGGCGAGTTGGGCTGGGAATTGTTCCACCCGATCGAGCAGCAGCCGGAGCTCTATCACGCCCTGTCCTCGGCTGCCGCGACGTTCGGCATCGGCGATTTCGGGTTCCGCGCGATGGACTCGCTGCGGCTGGAAAAGTCCTATCGCGGCTGGGGCTCGGACATCAATTGCGAGGTCACGCCGTGGGAAGCGGGCTTCGAGCGCTTCGTGCACCTGGACAAGGGCCAGTTCGTCGGACGCGATGCGCTGGTCCGCCAGAAACTGACCGGCGTGAAGAAGAAGGTCGTCACCCTGGAAGTCGCCGCGACCGATACCGATGCCCGCGGCAACGAGCCGGTCTTCAACGGCGACAAGGTCGTGGGCATCACGACCTCGGGCGGCTACGGGGCCTGGGTGGAGAAGAGCCTGGCGCTCGCCTATATCGACGCGGACTGCGCGCGGCCGGGCACGGCGCTTTCGATCGAGTTGATGGGTGAGCATCGTGCCGCGAATGTGATCGCCGACAGCCCGTTCGACCCCGAGAACAAGCGTCTGCACGCCTGAGACTGGTTGCCAGGCCGGGCCGGAACGACCATCTTGAAGGGCAGTTCTCCTGCACGGAGCGCGCCGCCATGTGGTCCCTGTTCAAGAAATCCGCCGCCATGCCCACGCCCGCCCAAGCCCTGCCGGGCCGTCAGCAGGCCATGAAGGTGCCGGCGAAGCATTTCGTGCTCGGCACCCGGCTCGAGCCGCCTTTCCCAGCGGGAACGGAGCTGGCGCTGTTCGGCCTGGGCTGCTTCTGGGGCGCGGAGCGGATGTTCTGGAAGCTGAAGGGCGTCCATTCGACCTCGGTCGGCTATGCCGGCGGCCTGACCCCGAACCCGACCTACGAGGAGGTCTGCAGCGGCCGCACCGGCCACAACGAGGTCGTGCGCGTCGCGTTCGACCCGAAGCAGATCAGCTACGACGCCCTGCTCAAGACCTTCTGGGAGGGACACGACCCGACCCAGGGCATGCGGCAGGGCAACGACGTCGGCACGCAGTACCGCTCGGGCATCTACGTCACCTCGCCGGAACAGCGCCGCGCCGCCGAGGCATCGCGCGACGCCTTCCAGGCCGCGCTCGACAAGGCGGGCTATGACCGCATCACGACCGAGATCGTCGACGCGCCGGCGTTCTACTACGCCGAGGACTATCACCAGCAATACCTGGCGAAGAATCCCGGCGGCTATTGCGGCCTGGGCGGCACGGGCGTGTCCTGCCCGGTGGGCGTCGCGGCGGCGGAGTAGGCCGCTCTCCTAGGCGGCGACGACCGGCCGCCGCTCCTCCGGCATCAGCTCGAAGCGCCGGAGTTCGCCCCGGCGCAGCGCGGCCACGCCGATGCTACGGCCGACCTGCTCGGCGGTCAGGCGGCGCAGCAGGTCGTCCACCCCCGTCACCGGGCGGTCGTCGAGCGACACCACGATATCGAAGGTCGACAAGCCCGCACGCTCGGCGGGGCCATCCTTGTCGAGCGCCTTCACCAGCACGCCGCTGGCCTGGTCGAGCCCGTGGTAGCGCGCGATGCGGCGCGGGATCGCGGTCTGCTCGCCCGCCAGCCCGATGCGCGCGCGGCGCACGCGGCCGAAGCGGATGATATCGGACAGCACCAGCTCGGCCGTGTTGGCGGCGACGGCGAAGCAGATGCCCTGGGCGCCCAGGATGACGGCGGTGTTGATGCCCACAACCTCGCCCGAGGCGGTCACCAGCGGGCCGCCGGAATTGCCGGGGTTCAGCGCGGCATCGGTCTGGATCACGTCGTCGATCGGCCGGCCGGTGCGCCCGCGCAGGCTGCGGCCGAGCGCGCTCACGACGCCGGCCGTCACCGTGCATTCGAAGCCCAGCGGGTTGCCGATCGCGATCACGAGCTGCCCGGGCCGGAGGCGCTTGGAGTTGCCGAGCTTCGCGGCCGGCAGGGTCACCGGCGCGTCCACGCGCAGCAGCGCCAGGTCGGTGTCCGGATCGTCGCCCAGCACGCGGGCGGTCAGGCTGCGCCCGTCGGCCGTGGAAACCTCGATCGCCTGGGCACCGTGGACGACGTGGCTATTGGTGAGGATCAGGCCGTCGGGCGCCACGATGACGCCGGAGCCGCTGCCGCTTGGCCCGCTGCCGCCACGCTGGTCCTTGCCGGAAACGACGCGGATATGCACGACCGCCGGCCCGACCCGATCGACCGCGCCCATCACGGCGCGGGAATAGGCGTCGAAAGCCTGCTCGTCCGCTATTTCGGGAGAAGGCGCGGCCGGCACCCGGCTCGCTTCGGCATCGCCCTTCAGGAATCCAAGATCGTCCAGCATCGCGGTCAACCCTGCCATGAGATTTGCCTCCTTCATGTGGGCAGGGGCGATTTGCTATTCAATTGCTTCGCCATCGGGGGGAAACATGGCCACCATCAATCATTTGCAGGGCGACCACTACCTTGTGCCGCTGCCCGTCGCGCTGTCGGACAGCACGCACGGCACCATCACCCATTTCGAACTCGTCACCGCCCGCGTCACCGACAGCGACGGCGCGGAGGGCATGGGCTGGACCTACACGGTTGGCGCCAACGGCGCGGCGGTGCACGCGATCATCGCGCGCGACCTGAAACCGGTGCTGGAGGGCCAGGACGCCGGGCTGATCGAGAAGGCCTGGCAGCGCATGTGGTGGGCGCAGCACTACGGCGGGCGCGGCGGGCCGGCCAGCCTGGCGATCTCGGCCATCGACATCGCGCTGTGGGACCTGAAGGCGCGAAAGCATGCGACGCCGCTCTACCGGCTGCTGGGCGGGCACGAGGCGGCGGTGCCCTGCTATGCCGGCGGCATCGACCTGGACCTGACGCCGGATGCGCTGGTCAAGCAGACCGAGGGCAACCTGAAGCGCGGCTTCCGCGCGATCAAGATGAAGGTCGGCCGCGCCAGGCTGGCCGAGGACATTGCGCGGGTCAAGGCGATGCGCCAGTTCCTGGGCGCCGATTTCCCGCTGATGGTCGACGCCAACATGCGCTGGACCGTGGACGAGGCGGTGCGCGCCGCCCGCGCCCTGCGCGAGCATGACCTGTTCTGGCTGGAGGAGCCAACCATCCCCGACGACATCCAGGGCCATGCCCGCATCCTGCGCGACGGCGGATTGCCGATCGCGGCGGGCGAGAACCTGCACACGCCCTACGAGTTCGCGCAGTATATCCAGGCGGGCGCGGTGACCTTTCCCGAGCCCGACGTGACGAACTGCGGCGGCGTCACGGCCTGGATGAAGATCGCGCACCTCGCCGAGACCTTCAACTTGCCGGTCACGTCGCACGGCGCGCACGACATCACCGTGCATCTGCTGGCCGCCGCCCCCAATCGTTCCTACCTCGAGGTGCACGGCTTCGGGCTCGACCGCTTCATCGCCGATCCGCTGGTCATCGCGGAGGGGAAGGCGGTCGCCGCGGAGCGGCCCGGCCACGGCGTGGCGTTCGACTGGGCGGCCCTTGGAAAGCTGCGGGCGAAGTAGGGGAGGCCGGCATGGCCGAAATCGCGGATTTCGACGTCCTGGTGCTGCCCGGCTGGCAGGGTGCGGGGCCCGATCATTGGCAGACCCACTGGCAGCGCGCCTTCGCGAATTTCCGGCGCGTCGAGCAGGCCGATTGGGACCGTCCGGTCTACGCCGCCTGGGCGGCCCGCCTGTCGGAGGAGGTCGCGCGCTGCGCGCGCCCGGCCCTGCTGATCGCGCACAGCCTGGGCACGTCGCTGATCATGCGCTGGTCGCAGGAGGGCGAGACGCGCAAGGTCGCCGGCGCCTTTATGGTGGCGCCCAGCGACCGTGACCGGTTCGACGGCGCGCCCGATGCGCCGGTTCAGGGCTTCGCGCCCATGCTGCTGAAGCCGATCCCGTTTCCCAGCATGGTGCTCGCCAGCCGCAACGACGACCGCGTCGCCTTCGACCGCGCGCAGCTTTTCGCGCGCGCCTGGGGCTCGCGGCTGGTCGATGTGGGCGAGCGCGGCCATATCGGCTCGGTCGCCAATCTCGGCCTATGGCCGCAAGGCCTCGTGCACCTGGGACAATTCGTGGAGTCGCTGCGGCCCCGCGGCAGGGACTAGGCGATCTCCACCGTGACCCAGGTCTCGAAGCAGTGGCCGTTGGCCAGCGCCATGACGCCGATCGTGGCGCGACCGCCCAGCCCCTTTTCCGGCCCGAATACCTCGACGAACAGATCGCTCATGCCGCTGGACACTTTGTGGACCTCGGTGAACTCCGGCGTGCAGACCACGAAGTTCAGGCTGCGGACGATCGAGCTGACCCGGTCCAGGCTGCCCACGGCCTGGCGGATGCCGGCCAGCACGTTCAAGCCGGTGGCGCGCGCCGCCGCGTAGCCCTGGGCCACGGTCACATCCTTGCCGAGGCGCCCGGGATGGATGATGCGTTTGCCGTCGCGCGGCACGTGACCCGACAGGAACAGCAGGTTGCCGCTGAGGTGGTACGGCTTCATCGTGCCGTAGCCGCCGCCGTAGTAGCCGTCGCGCACGAAATCGGGCACGTCCAGACCCAGGGTCGCGACGTGACCCTCCACGCTTTCGATCGCCATGTTTTCCCCCGTCGGCCAGGCCCCGATGCTAGCCGGCCGATGCCGGGTCCTGTCCAGTGCCAAGAAACGGGCAGTTGGCGCGGCGCTTGCATCAAGCCGTTGGGCCGGCTAGGGAAAAGGGGCGGCCAGGCAGGACGGGGGACGCGTGGCACAGCGGCAGTTTTTCGACGAGATGTCCGGCCTTGGCGGCCAGAGCCAAACGCAAGGTCAAGGACAGCGCCAGGCGCAGCAGCAGGGGCAGGCACGGCCGCCCTACCGGCGCATCGCCGAATGGCTGCGCCAGACTCCGGAAGAGCAGCTGGCGAACAAGCGCCGCGAGGCCGAGGCGCTCTATCGTCGGCACGGCATCACCTTCGGCGCCTATGGTTCGGCCGACGGCCACGAGACGACGATCCCGTTCGACCTGATCCCGCGGGTCCTGACGCAGGAGGAATGGCGCTTCCTGGAGCGCGGGCTGATCCAGCGCACGCGCGCGCTGAACGCGTTCCTGAACGACGCCTACCACCAGCGCGACATCTGCCGGGCCGGCAAGATGCCGGAGAACCAGATCCTGCTGAACGAGCAGTTCGTCGGCCTGGCGCAGGGGCTGACCCTGCCCGGCGACGTGCATGCCCATATCGCGGGCATCGACCTGGTGCGCGTCTCGGCCGACGAGTTCTACGTTCTGGAGGACAACGTGCGCACGCCCTCGGGCGTCTCCTACATGCTGGAGAACCGCGAGGTCATGATGCGGCTGTTCCCCGACCTGTTCCAGCGCCACTCGGTGCTGCCGGTGGGACGCTACACCGAGGAACTGCTGAACATGCTGCGCGCCGTGTCGTTCAACGGCGACCGCGAGCCGACGGTGATCCTGCTGACGCCGGGCCAGTACAACAGCGCCTATTTCGAGCACGCCTTCCTGGCCGACGAAATGGGCATCGAACTGGTCGAAGGCAGTGACCTGTTCGTCGACGACTGCCGCGTCTACATGCGAACGACCCGCGGGCCCAAGCGCGTCGACGTGATCTATCGCCGGGTCGACGACGCCTATCTGGACCCGCTGGCGTTCAACCCGGAGTCCCTGCTGGGCGTCGCCGGCCTGGTCGCCGCGGTGCGCGCGGGCCAGGTCAACGTCGTCAACGCGCTGGGCAACGGGATCGCGGACGACAAGTCGACCTACCTCTACGTGCCGGACATGGTGCGCTTCTACCTGGGGGAAGAGCCGATCCTGAAGAACGTGCCGACCTGGCGCTGCGACAAGTCCGACGACCTGAAATACGTGCTTGAGCACCTGGGCGAGCTGGTGGTGAAGGAGATCCACGGCTCGGGCGGCAAGGGCATGCTGGTCGGCCCCACCTCGACCAAGGCGGAGATCGAGGAGTTCCGCGGATTGCTGAGGGACCGGCCCGCCAACTACATCGCGCAGCCGACGCTCGCGCTCAGCACCTGCCCGACCCTGGTCGAGCGCGGCGTCGCGCCGCGCCATGTCGACCTGCGGCCGTTCGTGCTGAGCGGAAAGGAGACGGTCGTGATGCCGGGCGGGCTGACCCGCGTGGCGCTGAAGGACGGCTCGCTGGTGGTCAACTCCAGCCAGGGCGGCGGCACCAAGGACACCTGGGTGCTGGGAGCCTGACGCGATGCTCAGCAGCACCGCCAAGAACCTCTACTGGATGGCGCGCTACATCCAGCGCGCCGAGAACACCGCGCGCGTGCTCGAGGCCACCAACCGCATGGCGCTGCTGTCGAACTCGGACCGGGAATGGCGCTCGGTGCCGCTGATCTACGGCCTCGACGCCGATTTCGCCGAGCGCCATCCGAGTCCGACCATGCGCGACATGCTGCACTACCTGACGATCGACGAAGCCAACCCGTCGAGCGTGGCCTCGTGCTTCCGCGCCGCGCGCAACAACGCGCGCGACGAGCGCAACAACCTGACGATCGACCTGTGGGAAAGCCTGAACGGCACCTGGCTCGAGCTTCAGGGCATGATGCGCGGCATCGGCGACGGGATCGACTTCCGCCAGTTCCTCGACTGGACCAAGAAGCAGGCGGTGATGGCGACGGGCGCCGCGCAATCCACGCTGCTGCGCGACGACGCCTACAACTTCGTGATGCTGGGACTGCAGGTCGAGCGGGCCGACAACACCGCGCGCATCCTGGACGTGAAGTATCACATCCTGTTGCCCAAGGGCGAACGCGTGGGCGGCAGCCTGGACTACTACCAGTGGGCCGAGGTATTGAGCTGCATCGGCGCCTATCGCACCTATCGCCGCGTCTACAGCAGCAAGATCGAGCCGTGGCGCGTGGCCGAGCTGATGATCCTGCGCCACGACCTGCCGCGCTCGCTGCTGTTCTGCCTCGGCCAGGTCGACCGCAACCTGGGCGAGCTGGCCGAGCTCTACGGCGCGCGGGGCGAGGCCACGCGGCTGGCGGGAAAGCTTTATTCGAAGCTGCGCTATGCCCGGATCGATACGATTTTCCAGGACGGGCTGCACGAATACCTTTCCGATTTCATCCGCGGCAATGCGCGCCTGTCGGAGGAAATCAGCCGCCAGTTCCTGATGGGTTGAGGCCATGCGGTTCGACGTCCAGCATGTCACCCGCTTCCGTTTCGAGGAGGCGTGCGGCTATTCGATCCACCAGTGCCGGCTGCGGCCACGGCTCGGCGAGAGCCAGCGCCTGCTGTCGTGGGAGGTTCGCACGCCGGGGCGCGGGCGCGACTGGACCGATGGCTATGGCAACCATGTGCGCACCTTCTCGCTGACCGAGCCGCACCGCGAGATCGAGCTGGTGGCGCGCGGCGTGTTCGAATGGATCGAGGGCGGCCAGGACTACCTGGTCTTTGCCGCGCCGGAGGCGCTGCCGCCCGGGTATTGGCTGCGCAATCACGGGCTGGCGCGCCACGAAGCGTCGATCCAGACCTTTGTCGCCGACCTGGCGGATCGCGCGGGGGACGAAAAGGAGCGCGTGCCGCTGCTGCACGTGCTGATGCGGCGGCTGGTCGAGGGCCTGGAATACCGCGTGGGCGCGACGACGGTCGACGCCACGGCGGCCGAGGCGCTGGCGAGCGGCGCGGGGGTCTGCCAGGACTTTGCCCATCTCTTCGTTGCCTGCAGCCGGGTGCTGGGCGTTCCGGCGCGCTATGCCAGTGGCTGCCTGAGCCAGAAGGGGGCAACCCATGTCGGTCGGGTGGGGCACGCGTGGGCCGAGGCCTTCGTGCCGGATCTCGGCTGGATCGGCTTCGACCCGGCCAACGGCATCTGCGCGACGGGCGAATACTTGAAGCTTGGCATTGGCCTGGACTACGCGGAGGCCGCGCCGGTCACAGGGCGGCGGATCGGCGGCGGCCAGGCGGCGATGGAGGTCGATGTGCAAGTGCGGCAGGTCGGCTAGCATGCGCACGCATCGGCGCGGGGACGGGTTGGGGCGATGACGTATTGCGTCGGCATCCTGCTGAAGGACGGGCTGGTGATGCTGTCCGATTCCCGAACCAACGCGGGCGTCGACAACATCGCCACCTTTCGCAAGATGACGGTCTGGGAGCAGCCGGGCGAGCGCGTGATCGCGCTGATGACATCGGGCAACCTGGCGGTCAGTCAGGCCGTGGTCGCCTACCTGGACGAGGGGCTGGGCGAGGGCGGCGACACGATCATGACCGTGCCGTCGATGTTCCGCGCCGCCCAGCTCGTGGGCCAGGCGGTGCGCGCGGTCTATACCGAGGTCGGCGGCACGATGGAGTCGAAGGACCCGGGCTCGTTCAACGTGTCGTTCCTGCTGGGCGGCCAGGTGAAGGGGCGACGGTGCCGCCTGTTCCAGGTCTATGCTGCCGGCAACTTCATCCACGCGTCGGACCGCACGCCGTTCTTCCAGATCGGCGAGCACAAATACGGCAAGCCGATCCTCGATCGCGCGCTGACCTACGAGACCGATCTGCGGGTGGCGGCAAAGCTGGCGTTGCTGTCGATGGATTCCACGCTGCGCAGCAATCTGTCGGTCGGGCTGCCGCTCGACCTGATGATCTACCGCACCGATTCGCTCAAGACCGAGATCCGCCGCACGATCGACGACGGCGATCCCTATTTCGAGGAAATCCGCCAGGGCTGGTCCAGTGCGCTGCGCAACGCGATCAAGGCGATGCCCGACGTGCCGTGGTAGGGCGGGGCGGCGGAACGCCCGCCTCCGCCGCGATGTCGCCTGCCTGTGACTCGTAACGCACAGGTCCCGCGCATTCCCCGTGCGACATCCGGGGGTTGGTTGACCTGCACCGGTGCGCCTGCCTATCGTTCGCGCTGATGGTGCCCTTCGGGGCTTGAATGGGAACCCGGTGCGATACCGGGGCTGCCCCCGCAACTGTAAGCGGCGAGTTTTCCGCCGACCAAGCCACTGGCGTCGCGAGGCGCTGGGAAGGCAGGTGGAAAGCCAGGACCCGCGAGCCAGGAGACCTGCCATCGGCCGTGGTCACGCGCGTGTACGCTGGGCGGGGTGCCCCAGTGGGATGATCTCTCGGTCGGGCGGCACCTGAACGCCGGGCAAGGGACATCTGGTTCGCGGTGACGTACCACAGCGTTGCCGCACAGGTGTTCACGTGTTTGCCACATACCAGCCGACCGAGCCTCGTCCGCGCCTCGCGGCCGGGCTCGCCATCATGCTTGTCCTGACCGCCCCCGCCTTGTCGCAGACGCCGACCGCCCAGCCGCCGGCGCGGCTGCCGGAAGTCGTCTCAACCGCGAACCGCACCTATACGCCCGTCGAGCAGGTCGGCAATTCCATCACAGTCGTCACCGGCGCGGAAATGGAGCGCGACCAGATCCGCATCGTCTCCGATGCGCTGCGCAAGGTACCCGGCCTCGCCGTCAGCCGCAGCGGCGGCGTCGGCTCGATCACCCAGGTGCGCATCCGCGGCGCCGAGTCCAACCAGACCAAGGTGCTGATCGATGGGATCGAGGTCAACGATCCCTCGACGGGCTCGGAGTTCGATTTCGCCAACATGCTCGCGGCCGATATCGACCGCATCGAAGTGCTGCGCGGACCGCAAAGCGTGCTGTACGGCTCCGACGCGGTGGGCGGCGTGATCAACATCATCACGCGCCGCGGGGGCGGGCCGCAGCGCGTCGCCGCCAGCGTGGAGGGCGGCTCCTACGGCACCGGCCAGGTGAACGCCAGCACGGCGGGCGGGGTTGCCGGCGATCGGTTCCGCTATCTGTTCAGCGCGACGAGATTCCACACCGACGGGATTTCCGCCGCCGACCGGTTCCGCAACCGCGCCAACAAGGAGGAGGATGCCTACGACAACGCCACCGCCTTCACCAAGCTGGGCGCCACGCCGGTCGAGCATCTCGATGTCGACCTGATCGGGCGCTTCACCCATTCGCACCGCGAGGGCGACGATTTCGTCGGCGGCGACGGCGCGATCGACGCCAAGGAGGACAGCACCGTCAACCAGCGCTTCGGCCGCGTCCAGGCGACCGTGAAGCTGCTCGACGACCGCTGGGTGCAGCGCGTCGGCGTGTCGGGCGGCGACACCAAGTCGAACAATTTCAGCAACGGGCCGCAGACCGGCAAGTTCGAAGGCTTCCGCCGGAAGCTCGACTACCAAAGCGACTACACCTTCTCGACCGACCTTGCGGTCGACGCCGCGCACACGCTGACGCTGGGCTCGGACTACATGTGGGACTCGGCGATCTCGCGCAGCAGCTTCTCGAATTTCGACAAGTCGCTGGAGACGCAGAGCCTATGGGGCCTCTACCAGGTGGCGCTGGCCGACCAGTTCTTCTTCACCGGGGGCGCCCGGCACGACAACGGCGACCTGTTCGAGGACAGCACGACCTATCGTCTGACCGGCGCGTGGAAGATATTCGACACGGGCGCCAAGCTGCGCGGCTCCTACGGCACGGGCGTCAAGAACCCGACCCTATTCGATCTCTACGGATTCACGCCGACCTTCCGGCCCAATCCCGCGCTGCAACCCGAGTTCGGGCGGGGCTGGGACATCGGCGTCGACAAGAACTTCCTCGACGGCTGCATTTCCATCGGGGCGAGCTATTTCGAGCAGCGCATCCGCGACCTGATCACCGGCGCCGGCAACACCTCGATCAACCTGCCGGGCGTGTCGCGCACGCGCGGCGTCGAGCTGACCGGCAGGGTGGGGCTGATGCACGACCTCGACCTGATCGGCGCCTACACCTTCTCCAGCACGCGCGATCCCGACGGCAACGAACTCGTCCGTCGGCCCAAGCATATCGCCAGCACAACGCTTGCCTATCGCTTCCTCGAGGATCGCGGCACCGCGACGCTCGGCGTGGTGTACAACGGCGCCACGACCGATTTCGCCTTCGACCAGAACTTCAACCGGTCGATCGTGCGCCTTGATGCCTACACGCTCGTCAACCTCGGCGCCGCCTACAAGGTGACCGACAACGTCGAGGTCTATGGCCGGATTGAGAACTTGATGAACGAGCACTATGAAGAGGCATTCACCTACGGCTCGCTCGGCCGCGCGGGCTATGGCGGCATGAAGGTCACGTTCTGATGGTTCCGCGGGAAGATCCCCAGGCCGTACCGGCGGCGCCCATCCCGACCCGGATGGTCGATCCCGACGGCGCGACCATGGAGATATTCCCGCTGCCCGTCGACCAGACGACCCTGCAGGAAATCTTGAAATTCCTGTTCCTGGAGCATTGGGCCGAAATCGTGTTCGGCCCGATCATCGAGGGCGCGGCGTTCGAATTCCGCGCGGCGGAGCAGCCCCGCCTGGGCATGCTCGACGGCTACCTGACGATTCATTTCGGCCCGTCGCATTTCCACGTTTGCATCGGCCCGCACAAGGGAAGCTCCAAGAACCCGACGCCGCCGGCGCTCGCGCGCCATCGCCGCACCGCGCGTGCCGAGCTGTTCCGCCGGCTGGTGCGCGGGGGCGACGCGCCGATGTCCTGGGGGCTGCGCCTGTTCAACGGCGCGGGCGAGCAGCAGCTGACGGTCCTCTTTCCCAACCCGTTCCTGTCGCCGACCCTGGACAAGGTGCTGAAGCAGCCGGACTGGGCGAGGCTCGCGCTATGGGACGCGGTGCGCGCGCGCTGGCTCGACCTTCGCGCGCCCGATCCGGTCGATCGCTCCGGCAAGGGCTTCAGGCATGACTAGACCCATCCATCAATCCAACGAGGAGGACGAACGATGACGACATCGGACGCGACAAAGCCGGCCCGCGACTGGGGCCGGTTGGCGATGTGGGGGCTGCTGGTGATCGCAAGCCTGGGCTCGAGCGCCGCCTTGGCCTGCGCCGCGCCTTTTGCGGCCCTGGGCGCGGTCGCGGCGCTTTACGCCGCGCGTGGCGAGGCGCTGGCGGTCGTGCTGTCGGCCTGGCTCGCCAATCAGTTCGTCGGGTTCCTGCTGCTCGACTATCCGCGAAGCTGGGATGCGTTCGCCTGGGGTGCGGTGCTGGCCGTTGCCGCCATGGCCGCGCCGTTGGCCGCGGGCTGGGTCGCGCGGCTGCTGGGCCAGCCGGGGACGGCGGTCGGCGCCATCGGCGCGCTGGTCGGCGCCTTCGCCGGCTTCGAAGCGGTGCTGGTCGCGGCTGCCTTCGTCCTGCCCGGCGGCTGGGAGGCTTTTGCCCCGTGGCTCGTCGCGCGCATCTTCGCGATGAACGCGCTGTTCTTCGCCGGGCTCGCCCTGTTCTGCCGCGTCGCCGTGGCGATGGGCCTGCTTGCCGTGGGCAGGGACGCCCGGGCCGCCGCACCGCTGGCTGCCTGATTGGCGGGCAGGGGCCGGCGTCGCGCGCGGCGCGGCGTCGGCCGCTCCTGCTGCAACTGCGAAAAGCGCTTGGCCAAGAGCGCCGCGATGCGAGGCTTCGCCTCGCGTCGTTGTGATGCCGGCCGTGTCGCCGGTCCTGCCGAATTGGTCTAGAATCGCCCGCGTCGTCGCTGTTTCAGCGGCTGCATCGGAATTGCCGACCACGCGGGCGCGGGGTGATGCGCCTTCGATCCGGAACGCGGGAAGGAAGAAAAAGATGATCGATCTGAAGGTCAACGGCACGGTCCACAAGGTCGATGCGGCACCCGATACGCCGCTCCTGTGGGTGCTGCGCGACAACCTGGGGCTGACCGGTACCAAGTACGGCTGCGGCATCGCGCAATGCGGGGCCTGCACGGTGCATATCGACGGCACGCCGACGCGCTCGTGCTCGGTGCCGGTGAGCGCCGTGGGCGCGGGCACCATCGTCACCATCGAAGGCCTGTCGCCGGACAAGAGCCATGCCGTGCAGAAGGCCTGGATCGCCGAGCAGGTGCCGCAATGCGGCTTCTGCCAGTCCGGGCAGATCATGGCCGCGGTCGCCCTGCTGGAGAAGACCCCGAAGCCGACCGACGCCGACATCGATGCGGCGATGACCAACATCTGCCGTTGCGGCACCTATCAACGCATCCGGGTCGCGATCCATCGCGCCGCCGGCACCAAGGCTTGAGGGGAGGGCGCGCCATGAACGACACCACGACGCTCTCCCGCCGCGACTTCATCCATGTCGGCGCCGCCGCCGGCGGCGGTTTGGCGCTCGGCTTCACCTTGCCGGTCGCGGGCGACGGAACCGCCGCCGCCCAGGCCGGCGCGGGAACCGAGCTGAATGCCTGGCTGGTGGTGGGCACGGACGACACCGTGACCATCCGCGTCCACCGCTCGGAGATGGGCCAGGGATCGTCGACCGCGATTCCGCAGCTCGTCGCCGAGGAGTTGGAATGCGACTGGTCGAAGGTGCGCATGGAGTTCGCCTCGGTCATGCGCCACATCCGCGAGAACAAGGTCTATGTCAGCTTCGCCACCGGCGGCAGCCGGGCGATCCGCGACTCTCAGCTCTATGTGCGCAAGGCCGGCGCCACGGCGCGCGAGATGCTGAAGGCGGCCGCCGCCCAGCAATGGGGCGTCGCCGCGTCGGAGTGCAAGACCGAGAAGGGCTTCGTCGTTCACGCGGCCTCAGGCCGCAAGGCCGGCTACGGCGCGCTGGCGGCGGCGGCGGCCAAGATGGCGCCGCCGGCCGACGTGAAGTTCAAGCCTGACTCCGCCTGGACGATCGCCGGCACCTCGCCGCCGCGCTTCGACGTGCCGAGCAAGGTCGACGGCAGCGCCATCTACGGCATGGACGTCAAGGTGCCGGGCATGGTCCATGCGGCGATCAAGCAGAGCCCGGTGTTCGGCGGCAAGGTGAAGAGCTTCGACGAGGCCAAGGTCAAGTCGATGCCCGGCGTCCTGGCCGTGGTGCAGCTCCCCGACGCCAGCGCGGTCGCGGTGGTGGCAGAGCGCTTCTGGCAGGCCAAGACGGCGATGGACGCGCTGCCGATCGTCTGGGACGAGGGCGAGAACGCCAAGGTCTCGCAGGCCACGATCCTCGACCGGCTGAAGAAGGGGCTCGACGAACCCGGCGTCAAGGTGCGCCACGACGGCGATTTCGACGGCGCCTTCGCCAAGGCCGCCAGGAAGGTCGAGGCCGAGTACTTCGCGCCGTATCTCGACCATGCCTGCATGGAGCCGATGAACTGCACGGCCCATGTCACGGCCGAGGGCGTCGAGGTCTGGGCCCCGACCCAGAACATCGAGGGCGCGCTTGCCGCGGCGGCCGAAGCCGCCGGGGTGGGGCCCGAAAAGGTCAAGGCGCACCTGACCCTGCTGGGCGGCGGGTTCGGCCGGCGCGGGCGCCAGGACTACGTGACCCAGGCCGTGCATGTCGCCAAGGCCGTCGCCGGCAAGCCGGTGAAGCTGATCTGGACCCGCGAGGAGGACATCCAGCACGGCTCGTACCGCCCGATCAGCATGGGCCGGTTGCAGGCCGGGTTCGATGCGCACGGCAATCTCGCGGCTTACGCGCACAAGGTCTGCGGGCAGTCGATCTTCGCCTACCTGCTGCCGCAGAACATCCGCGACGGCTGGGACCAGTCGTCGATGGATGGCACCTACAACCAGGCCTACAAGATGCCGAACTGCAAGTTCGACTACGTCATGCGCAACGCGCATGTGCCGGTCGGGTTCTGGCGGTCGGTCGGCAGCTCGCAGAACGCCTTCATCACCGAAAGCTTCATGGACGAGCTGGCCCATGCCGCCGGCAAGGACCCGGTGGAGTTCCGCCGCGGCCTGCTCGACAACAAGTCGTGGCTCAATGTGCTGAACATGGCAGCCGAGAAGGGCAACTGGGGCAAGCCCCTGCCGAAGGGCAGCGGGCGCGGCATCGCCATCAACGCCTGCTTCGGCAGCATCACCGCCCATGTCGCCGAGGTGACCGTCAATGCCCGCGGCCGGCTCAAGGTCGACCGCGTCGTCGTGGTGCTGGACAGCGGCCACGCCGTGCATCCCGACAACATCGCCGCGCAGAACGAAGGCGGTGTCGCCTATGCGCTGACGGCGATGCTCTATGGCGAGATCACGGTGAAGGACGGGCGCGTCGAGCAGAGCAATTTCGACAACTACCAGAGCATCCTGATCGACCAGATGCCCAAGGTCGAAAGCTACCTCAGCCTGACCCAGGGCGATTGGTGGGGCGGGGTGGGCGAGCCGTCGATGGCCCCCTTGATGGCGGCGGTCTGCAACGCCATCTTCGCCGCGACCGGCAAGCGCATCCGCTCGCTCCCGCTCAAGGATCAGGATATACGTTCGGTATGACCGCGCCCGTCGACCGCCGCTCCCTGCTCGCCGCCGCCGCCGCGTTGACGGCGGCGGGAGCGTTGTCGCCCGCCGTCGCGCTTGCTCAGACCGCGTCGAATGCCACGGTCATGGCCGTCGCGCTCCGGCCGGTGTTCGGCGACAAGCCGATCAAGCCGGGCAAGGTGCAGCTCAAGGTGCCCGTGGTGGCGGAGAACGGCAGCTCGGTCCAGGTCAGCGTCGGCATGGATGGGCCCGAGATGCCCAAGCGCATGGTGATGGTCGCCACCGCCAATCCGCAGCCGCTGGCGACCGAGATTCGCTTCGGGCCCCGCGCGGCGCGCGCCGAAGTGACGACGCGGCTGCGGCTCGCCCGCTCGCAGACCATCGTGGCGGCGGCCGAGATGCCGGACGGCACGGTCTGGGCCACCAGCGCCGACGTGACGATCACCAGCGGCGCCTGCATCGAGCTGGGCGAGTGAGGACGCCATGAAGGTCCTGGTCAGCGTCCCCGCCGTCGTCCGCCGCGGCGAGGCGTTCGAGGTCAAGGCGATGGCCATGCACGTCATGGAGAACGGCTTCCGCCGCGACATGGACGGCAAGGCCGTTCCGCGCAAGATCCTCAACCATTTCACCTGCCGCTACAACGGCGAGATCGTGCTGGATTGCGACTGGCACACGCCGATCTCCGCCAATCCCTACATGTCGTTCGCGGTCAAGGCGGTCGACAGCGGCACGCTGACGTTCGAGTGGATCGACGACGACGGCTCGATCGAGCGGCACAGCGCCCCTATCACGGTGACGTGACCCGCCTCTGGCCGCTGCCGATCTTCCTCGCGGCCATCGGCGCCGCGCTGGCGGCGGAGCAGCCGCCGCGCTCGGGCCTGGACTATGCGACGCCGGGCCTGCGGGCGATGCAGGCCGACGACTTCGCCAATCCTGGCATGCTGTGGGTCGCCGAGGGCGAGGCGCTGTGGGACAAGAAGGACGGCATGGGCGGCACGAGCTGCCAGTCCTGCCACGGCGCCCTGTCCAGCATGGCCGGCATCGCCTATCCGCGCCGCGATCCGCGCGATCCGTCCAGGCTCATGAACCTGGAGACGCGCATCGAGCAATGCCGCGTCGACCGCATGGGCGCGCCGCCCTTCGGCTACGAGAGCCGCGAGCTGCTGGCGCTGACCGCCGCGATCCGCAACCAGGCGCGCGGCAAGCAGAGTTCGGTGGTCGAGGATGCGGCGGCGATCGCCGAGGGAGAGCGCTACTATCGCATGCGTCGCGGCGCGTTCGACCTCTCCTGCGCGCAATGCCACGAGGAGCGCGCCGGCAAGCATTTGCGCGACGAGACTATCAGCCAGGGCCAGAGCAACGGATTTCCCGCCTATCGCCTGCGCTGGCAAGGCCTGGGCTCGCTGCATCGCCGCTTCCAGGTCTGCAACAACGCAGTCGGCGCCGAACCGTCGCCGCTCGGCAGCCAGGAATACATCGCGCTCGAATGGTACCTCGCCTGGCGCGGCCGCAGCCTGCCCGTGGAAACGCCGGCGGTGCGGCAATAGAAGACTTTATTTCGGGTAATCCCCTGCACAAGATGATCCTGTGAAGGCATGATGATGCAGCCTGGCCTTGGCCGGGTGTGCGGGGGGCGCAGGATGGAGTTCAAGGGCAGGGGCGCGCCGCTCAGCGTGCAGGGGGTCGAAACCGCCTGTGCGACGCTGGCGGTCCGCGATGTCGAGCTGTGGACGGTGATCCAGGTCGAGACCAAGGGCTGCGGCTTCCTGGCCGACCGGCGTCCGAAGATCCTGTTCGAGCGGCACTGGTTCCACAAGTTCACCGGCGGAAAGTTCAGCGCCGAGCATCCCGACATCAGCAATGCCGAGGCGGGCGGCTATGCCGGCGGCGCGGGCGAGTTCGCGCGTCTCGCCGCGGCGATGAAGCTCGACCGGCTGGCGGCGCTGAAGAGCGCGTCCTGGGGTCTGGGTCAGATCATGGGCTTCAACGCCGCGCGCGCCGGGTATGCCGATGCCGGGGCGATGATCGCAGCCTTCGCGGACGGCGAGGATGCCCAGGCCCAGGCGATGGCGAGCTTCATCGCCAAGGGCGCGGAAGCCGCGGCGCTGCGCGAACACCGGTGGGACGACTTCGCGGCCGCCTATAACGGCCCGGCCTACAAGCAGAACGAATACGACGCGCGGCTGGCGACGGCCTACGAGCGCCTCGCGGCCGGGCCGCTGCCCGACCTGCGCCTGCGCGCGGCGCAGCTCTATCTCGGCTATCTCGGATTCGACCCTCGCGGCGTCGATGGCGTTTTGGGTAATGGCACCCGCCAGGCGCTGCGGGCGTTCCAGGCCGAGGAAGCGCTGCCGCAGACCGGCGCGCTCGACCAAGCGACCGAGCAGCGGCTGCGCGTGCTGGCGGGCTAGGGAAGATCGCCGGCCGGGCTTGTCCGCCAGCGCTTGCGCGTGCGCGTCCACGCCCGGGCGAGGAACGGCGCGAACAGGCCGATCAGCGTGACCGCGAACAGGCCCACCACGATCGGGCGCGTCAGGAACATCAGCCAGTTCTGGTCGAAGATCAGCAGCGATTGCTTCAGGCTCTCCTCGACCATCTTGCCCAGCACCAGGCCCATGATCAGCGGCGCGGGCGAGAACCCGTAGCGGCGGAACAGGAAGCCGACCACGCCGAAGATCAGCACGGTCCAGATGTCGCTCATCGACTGGTTGGGCGCGTAGGCGCCGACCATCGACAGGACGAAGACCGCCGGCCACAGGTAGGCGGCGGGCACCAGGGTCAGGCGCGCGAACAGCTTGGCCGCGCCCAGGCCCAGCACGAGATAGAGCAGGTTGGCCGCCAGCATCGAGGAGAACACGATGTAGAGCAGCGCGGGCTGTTCGGTGAAGAGGTGCGGCCCGGGCCGCACGCCCTGCACGATCAGCCCGGCCAGGATGATCGCGGTCGTGGTGCTGCCGGGAATGCCCAGCGCCAGCGTCGGCACCATGGCGCCGCCGACGGCGGCGTTGTTGGCCGCCTCCGGCCCCGCTACGCCCTCGATCGCGCCCTTGCCGAACTCGTCCTTGTACTTCGACCAGCGCTTGCTTTCGTTGTAGCAGATCATCGCCGCGGTGGTGGCGCCCAGCGCCGGCAGCGCGCCGATGAATGTGCCGATGCCGCTGGAGATCGCGATCGACTTGGCGCATTTGCGGAAGTCGGCGAGGGTCGGCAGCTTGACCGCGGTGAGGCGGATGTAGTCCTGGACGACGCCGTGCTGCGTCGCCTGCTCCAGCATCTCGGCGATCGCGAACAAACCGATCAGCACCGGGACGAACTCGATGCCGTCGCTCAGCGAATAGACGCCGAAGGTGAAGCGCTCGACGCCCGTGGTCAGGTCGAGCCCGACCGTGGCCAGCAGCACGCCCAGGCACGCGGACATCAGGTTCTTGACCTGGGATTCGCCGCCGATCATCGCCACCATCGACAGGCCGAAGACGGCGAGGCCGAAATACTCGGGCGGGCCGAACTCGTAGGCCATGCGCGCCAGCAGCGGCGCCGCCACGATCAGCACGAACACGCTGAAGATGCCGCCGATCGCGCTGGAGATGGCGGATATGCCCAGCGCTTTGCCGGCCTCGCCGCGCTTGGCCATCGGATAGCCGTCGAAGGCGGTGGCCGACGCCGACGGATCGCCCGGCGTGTTGATCAGGATGGCGGTGATCGACCCGCCGAAATTGGCCGCGCAATAGATCGATCCCAGGAAGGCCAGCGCCGCGCCGGGCGTCATCGTCACCGTGAGCGGCAGCAGAAGCGCGGTTGTCGTGCTGCCGCTGATGCCCGGCAGGGCGCCGACGATGATGCCCAGCAGCGTGCCCGCCAGGATGACGCCCAGCATGTAGGGGTCGAGCAGGATCGCCATGCCGGCGAGGAAGGCGTCCATGCCGCGCTTCGTCCCTATGGCCCGACAAGGGCGCCGAGCAGGCCCTTGGGAAAGGATCCGCCGAGCAGCCGGACGAACACGAGATTGAGCGCGCCGGTAAGCATGACCGCGCTGATCGACAGCTTCACGAGGCTGCGCTCGCCCCAGAGCCAGCCCAGGCCGACAAGCGCCACGGCGCTGGCCGGCCACATGCCGATCAGCTCCAGCACGCCGACGTAGAGGAGCATCGCGCCGCCGGCGATCCAGACCGGGCGGGGGATCGGCGCCGGCGCGTCCATCGGCGGCGAGCCGACATGGAGCGCCAGCAGCACGGCCAGGATCGCCAGGGTCCACAGGACCAGGCGCGGGAACAATTCCGCGCCCAGCCCGCCCATCAGCGCCGCCGGCACCTCGTCGAACGTGTAGGTGTAGGCGTAGACGATCGCGCAGAGGAGGATCGTCGCACCCGCGACGCGGCGGTCGGTCGCGCCCCGGCCCATCGGCGTGTCCCGGCTACTTCACCAGCCCCAGGCCCTTCAATGCATCGAGCCCCTCGGCATTGAAGTCGTCGAGCTGCTTCTGCCACGCGGCGCGGCCGACGACGCTGTCCGGCGACTGCCCGGATGTCTCGATGTAGCTGGCGTACATCTGGCCCTGCATCGCCTTGATGAGGCCCTGCTCGAGGGTCTTCAGGTTCTCCTCGGGCACGCCCTTCAGCGCGACGAAGCCGCGCACCGTCGAGTAGTTCGCGTCCAGCCCGAGGTCCTTGGAGCAGGGCACGTCGGGCAAGGGGCCGAGGCGCTTGGGTGCGAGCGTCAGCAGCGCGCGCACGTCGCCGGCCTTGATCTGCGATTCCGCCTCGGCGTAGTTCAGCATGCCGACATCGATGTTGCCGCCGACCGTGTTGATGACGATGTCGCCCCCGCCGCGGAATGGAATCGCAGTCGGCTGCTGGATGCCGGATTTCTTGGCGAAACCGTAGATCGCCAGATGGTCGACGCCGCCGAGCTGCGTGGCGCCGAACTTGAGCTGCTTGGTCTTGGCCGCGGCCAGCAGGTCCTGCGCCGTCTTGTACGGGCTGTTCTTGCCCACCATGACGACCTGCGGATCGTCGGTCGCGCGCGCCAGGGCCACGATCTCCTCGTACTTCACCGGGGCCTTGCCCTGCAGCATGGTCAACAGATGCGTCTGGGTGATGAGCAGGATCGTGTAGCCGTCGCGCGGCCGGCTGTTGGCGTAGGCAAGCGCGGCCGCGCCGCTGCCGCCCACCTTGTTCACCACCGCGAACTCGGTCTGGAACACGCCTGCCGCGTGCACCATCATCATCCGCGCGGTGATGTCGGTGCCGCCGCCGACCCCGGCATGGGTTACGACCTCGACCACCCTCGACGGGAACTTGTCCTGCGCGCGGGCGCGTGGCGCCAGGGCCAGGCCCAGCGCGGCGGTCGAGCCCGCGGCGAAGGCGCGGCGGGTAAGCCTGGATGCGGTCATTCGATCGGTCATGTTTTTCCTCCCGGTCTTTCTTCGTGTTTCGGCGGAGCAGGCTCCTATCCGGCGCCCGCCGCGCGTGCGGGCGGTTGTGTCGCCTCCGCTTCGGTCATCTTGATGAGGCGCGCCTTGCCCGCGAGGATGTGGGCTTCCATCAGCGCCTGGGCCCGCGCCGGGTCGCGCGCCGCGATCGCGTCGAGGATCGCGCGATGCTCGCGGTTTGACGCCTTCATCGAGCCTTCCCCGACCAGGCCGCGCCGGCGGAAGAGATGCAGCTCCTTCGCCAAGTTGCGATACGTCGTCGACAGGTGGCCGTTGTTGCATCCCTCGATCAGCGCGGCGTGGTAGGCGACATTCAGCGGGTAGTAGGCGTCGATGTCGGTCGACGCCTTGTCCATCGCGTCGACCAGGCCGGCAAGCTGCGCCAGCAGGGCAGGGGTCGCCTGCGTCGCCAGGATGCGGCCGGCCAGCCCGAACAGCGCGGAGCGGACATCGTAGATGCCGAGCGCGGCGCGCAGGTCGATCTGCCGCACGAAGGTGCCGCGATTGACCACGACTTCGACCAGGCCGCTCTGTTCCAGTCCGCGGCAGGCCTCGCGGATCGGGCCGCGGCTGACGCCCAGGCGTTCGGCCAGCGCGTTCTCGTTCAACCGGTCGCCGCCCTTGAGTTCGCCGGAGACGATCATGCGCTCGAGTTCCTTGCGGACCAGCGAGGCAAGCGATTCCGTGCGCCGGATTTTCAGGGCCAGCGTGGTATCCGCCGGGCGGTTCGCGTCGTCCTCCGGGGTGTCCTGTTGGGCCATCCTGGCATCTGAAAAGGTCCGGATGTGAATTGTCAACAGTTTTCAATTGGTCGGGAAACTGCTATGGACGGCTCGTTTGTCGCCTTCGACGATGCCGCAAGGATTCGCCATGCCGTTCCGCCCCGCGTCACAGGCCCTGCAGCGTTTCACCGTGCTCGACCTGACCCGCGTGCGCTCGGGCCCCACGGCGGTCCGCCAGCTCGCCGACTGGGGCGCCAACGTCATCAAGATCGAGATGCCGGAGGGGCTCGAGCTCGGCGACGCGCCGGGCGGGCCGCGCCATGGCTCGGACTTCCAGAACCTGCAGCGCAACAAGCGCGGCATGACGCTCAATCTGAAGATGCCGGAGGGCGTGGAGATCCTAAAGCGCATGGCGGCGAAGGCCGACGTGCTGGTGGAGAACTTCCGGCCCGACGTGAAATCGCGGCTGGGCATCGACTACGACGCGCTGAGGCAGCTCAACAAGCGGCTGGTCTATGCCAGCATCTCGGGCTTCGGCCAGGACGGGCCCTATCGCGAACGTCCCGGCTTCGACCAGATCGCCCAGGGCATGGGCGGGCTGATGTCGATCACCGGCCTGCCCGGTCAGGGGCCGGTGCGCGTGGGCATCCCGATCGCCGACCTGACCGCCGGCATCTTCTGCTCGCAGGGCATCATGCTGGCGCTGCTCGAGCGCGAAGTGTCGGGCGAGGGGCAGTGGGTGCACACCTCGCTGCTGCAGGCGCAGATCTTCATGCTGGATTTCCAGGCCGCGCGCTGGCTGATGGACAAGGACGTGCCGAAGCAGGCCGGCAACAACCACCCCACCAGCATCCCCACCGGCGTGTTCAAGACCACGGACGGCTACATCAATATCGCCGTCACCGGCCAGAAGATCTGGGAGCGGTTCTGCAAGGCGACCGGCAGCGAGGACCTGATGAAGCACCCGGACTACGCGCGGGCCGCCGACCGGTCGAAGAACCGCGATGCGCTGAACGCGGCGATCGAACAGCGCCTGGGCGGCATGACCGGCACGGCGGTGATCGACAAGCTGAACGCCGCCGGCGTGCCCTGCGGGCGGATCTACAAGATGGACGAGGTGTTCGCCGATCCGCAGGTCAAGCACCTGAAGCCCTATCTCGAGATCGATACGCCGACGCGCGGCGCGGCCACCAAGTTCCTGGGCCAGCCGATGACCTTGAGCCGCACGCCGAGCACCGGCCAGCTTGCCCCGCCGGAAGTGGGCCAGCACACCGACGAAATCCTGGGCGAATTCGGCTACGACGCCGCCGCCATCGCCGGGTTCCGCCAACGCGGCATCGTTTGAGAGGAGCGAGAGACATGTCGACCGACAAGATGCTGTCGCGCAAGGAAGGCGCCGTCGGCTGGATGACCTTCAACAACCCCGAGCGGCATAACGCCGTCTCGATGGAGATGTGGCAGGCGGCCGAGAAGATACTGACCGACTTCGCCCAGGACAGCGCGGTCCGCGTGGTGGTGATCACGGGTGCCGGCACCAAGGCCTTCGTGTCGGGCGCCGACATCTCGAAATTCGAGAGCGAGCGTTCGTCGGCCGAAGCGGTCGCGACCTACAACGCCACGACCGACCGGGTCTACAAGCTGCTGCATTCCCTGCCGAAGCCCACGATCGCGATGATCCGCGGCTATTGCGTGGGCGGGGGCGCGGCGCTCGCGGTGTGCTGCGACCTGCGGATGTGCGAGGACGTGTCCAAGTTCGCCATCCCCGCGGCGAAGCTGGGGCTGGGCTACGGGCTGGACGGCATAAGGCGCCTGGTCGAGGTGGTCGGCCCGTCCTTCGCCAAGGAGATATTCTTCACCGCGCGCCAGTTCACCGCCCAGGAGGCCCAGACGATGGGGCTGGTGAACCGCGTCCTGGCGCCGGCGGAACTCGAGGCTTACGTGAAGAACTACGCCGAGACGATCAGCGGCAACGCGCCGATGACCGTCAACTCGGTCAAGCGCATCGTCGGCGAGGCGCTGAAGGATGCGGGCGATCGCGACACGGCGCTGTGCGCGCGGCTGGTGAAGGAGTGCTTCGACAGCCAGGATTACATCGAGGGCCGCCGCGCCTTCATGGAAAAGCGCAAGCCGGCCTTCGTCGGGCGATAGTCCGCTAGAAGCGGAACCGAAGGTTCACGATCGCGCTGTAGCTGTCGGTCAGGCTGTTCAGCACCTCGGCCTGGCCGGCGGCGCCGATGGTCAGGTCGGGCATCACGTCGATGTCCACGCCGGCGGTCAGATAGAGGAAGTTGGGGTCGATCGACAGGCCCGTTATGCCGTCGGGCGTGTCGGTATTGTTCAGCAGCCGCTCGTACTGGCCCATGAAGTAGGGCAGGAACATGCCGGTCTTGTAGCCGACCGTGGCGCCGGCATAGAAGGTGTGCTGATCGACCGACGGCGTGTCGACGTCCGGCACGTCGACGCTGATCCGCAAGTACCGCCAGCCCACCTTGCCGCGCGCGATCCAGTGGTCGATGCGGTCGGCATAGTTGATCGACACATCGGACGAGAACGTATCGGCGCCGATGTCGGCGTCGACCACCTCGGACCGCGTATAGCCGACGATGGCCAGCGGATAGATATAGGGCGTGATCATGTACCCGACATACGGGTTCACGGCATAGCTGTTCGAGCTGGCGCTTGCCTTGATCGTGTTGCCGGCGATCGTCGCCGACACGCCCGACGTCCCGCCGGCGCTCGAGAATTCGGTCGTGTCGATGTTCGCGATGGCGGGCGACGTCGCGCTGACGGTCGCGTTGGCCCGCGCATAGGAGGTGGAAAGCCCGGCGAAGAAGTCGCCGAACCGGTGGTCCAGCCCCGCCGTCGCCTGGAAGATGTCGATATTGGTGTCGATGGTGACGGTGTCGCCGCCTATGCTGAAGGTCGGGTTCGAGGAGAGGTTGTTGTAGGTCCCGTTGAACCAGGCCGAGCTGTCCTTGTCGCTCGTCACTGCGCCGGAGGTGGCGGTGCCGATCGCTTCCGAGGTGATGCGCGTGCTGGTGCGGCGCGCGATGGCGTCGCTGATCTGCCGGCCGAGCTGCTTGTTGGTCTCCTCGACCACCTGGTTCTGGGCGATGGCCACGCCGGCATTCATCGCCAGCATGCCGGCGGCGGCGCACACGGCCAGGATCATCCTGTGCGACAAGTTTGGCATGTGTCCCATTCCCCGCGCGATCCTTCCGGATCGTCTGGCGGCAAGGCTTGCGCCCAACGGTAGGCATCCTCAAGGACGAAAGACCGAGGCTGGCGTAGAATGTGCCCGTCCGTTGCGGGCCTGCAACAAGGCTAGTCGTGCGAGGCAAGGGACTAGGCGAAGTCTGGGTAGAGGAGAGGCCGTGGGCGACCGTCGCATACCGATTGGGGCAAGGGCCCGGACACGCTGCGTGGCTGCCGTTCTCGGACTGGCGGCGCTGGCGGCCGTGTCGCCCGTGCAGGGGCAGATTCAACGCAACATCGGCGATGCGATCAGCGGCAATGTCGCGCGCGGCGTGTTGCAGGCCAAGCTCGCGGTGCGGGGGATGGAGAGGCCCGCGACCACGATGGCCGCGAGTGCCGACGGCCGCTACCTCGTCACCCTGCTGGCCGACGGCGCGATCCGGGTCTGGGACCTGGAGCAGGGCGCCCAGCGCCGCCAGATGCCGCATCCGCCCGCGGCGATAGCGAGCGTGCTGCCGATTTCCACCCGGGCCGGGATGACACTGGTCCTCGGGCTGGGCGACGGGACCGCACAAGTTTACGACGGGTTGACGGGGGAGGCGCAGGCCGTTCTTCAAGGCAACAAGGGTCGCGTCACCGCGCTGGCGGCCAACGCGGATGGCAAGCGGATAGCGATAGGCGGCGAGGATCGCCGGCTGACGCTGGTCGGCGGCCCTGGCCCGGTCCAGCTCGGGGCTTCGGTCGCCGCCCTGGCGTTCGATGCCGCCGGTGCGCGGATCGCGGTGGCCATGCAGGACGGCGGGCTGCGCATCGTCGACTGGGCGACCGGCGCCGTTCAGGCCGAGGCGCGCGCGTCCGTCGGCGCGCCGCTCGCCGTCGGCTTCACGGGCGCTGGCGCCGTCCTGGTCGGCGGTGCCGAGGGCCGCGCCGCGCTGTGGACGCCGGGTGCCGGCGCGCCGCGCGCGATCGGCGGCAGCGGGAAACCGGCGCGGGCCGCCTCGGTGGACGGCAGCTCGGGCCAGGTCGCCTTCGGCTACGAGGACGGTCGCGTGCAGGTCGTTTCCGCCGCCGACGGCAGGGCGCGCGAGGTCAAGGCCCAGGGCGGAGCCGCGCTGTCCGTGGCGATGGCGCGGTCGGGGCAGGCCGTGCTCGTGGGCACCCAGGACGGCGCGGTCCGGCTGATCGAGCTTGGCGGCGGCAAGGAACTGCTGCAGCTCGTCTCCACCACCGCGGGATGGGTCGTCATCGACAACCAGGGGCGCTTCGACGGCTCGGAAGGCGGGCTCGCCAATGTGAGCTGGGAGGCGAAGGGCGTCGACGTGACGCTCGACGGATTCGCGCGGCGCTATTTCGAGCCCGGGATGCTGGCGGCCTACCTGAAGGGGCAGGAGTCGCGGCTGCGCGCCTCGCCCGGCAATCCCGCCGAGGGGGTGCGGCCGCCGCCGATCGTCGAGATCGACCTGCCCGAGCCGCTGACGACCGCCGACAAGCCGTTCACCGCGATCGTCGTCGCCGAGGATCGCGGCAGCGGGATCCAGGCGCTGCGCCTGTACCACAACGGCAAGCTGGTGGACCCCGGGGCGCTGCTGCAGGAGCAGCAGCAGGCCTCCAACGGCCGCAACTTCCGCGTCGCCGCCTATCGCGTCCAGCCGACGCCGGGGCCGAATACGCTGCGCGCCGTGGCGGTGGGCGAGCGCGAGATCGAAAGCGTCTCGAAGCGCGAGATGCTGCAGCTGCCCGGCCAGGCGCCGCCGTCGACGCTCCACATCGTCGCGATCGGCATCAACGACTACCGTGCCCGCGAGCTGAAGCTCGATTTCGCGCGGGTCGATGCCGATGCCTTCGTCGAGCGGATGAAGGCGACCAGCGCCGGGCTGTTCACCGCAGTACAGGTCCATCGCCTGGTGGACGGGCAGGCGACCCGTGCGGGCATCACGGCGCTGCTGGACTCGCTGGCCGGGGTGGCGCCGCAGGATGTCGTCGTGCTGTACCTGGCGGGCCATGGCGTGCTGGCGGGCGAGGAGTGGGTGTTCCTGGCCCAGGACGTGGCGTTCAGCCGGGATCCCGCGACCTATCTTGGCACCGGCCTGACCGGCAGCCAGCTTCAGGCGGCGCTGGTCAAGATCAAGGCGCAGCGAATCCTGACGGCGATCGACGCTTGCCATTCCGGCGGCGGGCTGGCGGCGTTCGAGGGGCAGCAGGGGTTCCACCGTCGCCTGTTCCGCGACGTATCGCGCGCTTCGGGCGTCACGATCCTGGCGGCCACCCGGCCGGACCAGAACGCCGCCGAGATGGCCACGCTCGGCCACGGCGTGTTCACCCATGTCGCGCTGCAGGGACTGGCCGGCGCCGCCGACCGCGCGCGGACCGGGCTGGTCACCGCGCACGAGCTGACCGATTTCGTGGCCGACCGACTGCCGGCAATCTCGCAGCAATATCTGGGCGACACGCAGGAGCCGTCGGCCTTCACGCTGGGCGCCGATTTCGTGCTGGGCAAGGCCCCGCGCTAGCGCGAACCCGGCGTCAGACCTTGAACTTGGGATCGAGCCAGTCGCGCAGGGAATCGCCGAACAGGTTGAAGGCGAAGACGGCGACCGAGATCGCCAGGCCGGGGAACAGGATCATCCACGGCGCCTCGCGATAGAAGTCCGAGGCATTGCCGGACAGCATCAGGCCCCAGGCCGGCGTCGGCTCGGTGACGCCGAGGCCCAGGAAGGACAGCGAGGCTTCCAGCAGGATCGCCTGGGCGATCGCGGCGGTGAACATGATCAGGTAGGGCGCCGCGACGTTCGGCACCATGTGGCGGAAGATGATGCGCGCATCGCTGAACCCCTGCACGCGCGCGGCGTCGATATAGGGCATCTCGCGGATGCTGAGCGCGGCCGAGCGCACGACCCGCGCGACGCGCGGCATGGTCGGCACGGCGATCGCGAGGATCAGGTTGAAGTCGATGCCCAGCACCAGGTTGCGCCCGAGCATCGCGACCACCACCAGCGCCAGCACGATGATCGGGAAGGACAGCAGGATGTCGACCAGGCGCTGGATGCCCATGTCGATCCGGCCGCCGAAATAGGCCGAGGCCACGCCGAGCACGGCGCCGACCGTGCAACCGAGGAGCGAGGACAGGAATCCGATCGCGAGCGCCGTGCGGGCGCCGTAGATCACGCGGGTCAGGATGTCGCGGCCGAACGCGTCGGTGCCGAACCAGTGCTCGACCGAAGGGGCGGCCAGCATGGCGCCGAAGTCGATCGCCACCGGGTCATAGGGCGCCACGCGCTCGGCGAAGACCGCCGCCAGCCCCATCGCCGTGATCGCGATGGCGCCGGCCGCGCCCAGCGGCTGGGCGAGGCAGAAGGCCAGGACCGGGCTGCGGCGGGCCGGGCGGGGCAGGGCGGGGGCGGCTTCGGCGACCATCTCAGCGGTACCGGATGCGAGGGTCGAACACCGCGTAGAGCAGGTCGACCACCAGGTTGCTGAGGATGAAGACGACGGCCGTCAGCATCACCATCGCCTGGATCAGCGTGAAATCGTTGCGCCCCACCGCCTGGACGAACAGCCGGCCGATGCCGTTGAGGTTGAACACCTGCTCGGTGACCACCAGCCCGCCGATCAGGAAGGCGAACTCCAGCCCGATGACCGTGATGACCGGCAGCATGGCGTTGCGCATGGCGTGGCGCACGACCACCAGCCGCTCGTACACGCCCTTGGCCCGCGCGGTGCGGATGTAGTCCTCGTTCAGCACCTCGATGATCGACGAGCGCATCATCCGCGCGACGATGGCGGAGTAGCGGTAGCCAACGGCCAGCGCCGGCCAGAAAAGCTGGGCCAGGTTGTTCCATGGGTCCTTGTAGATCGGCGTATAGGTCAGGGGCGGTAGCCAGTTGAAGAAATAGAGCAGCGACACGATCGTCAGCATGCCGAGCCAGAAGGACGGCATGGCCAGGCCGGCGATCGTGAAGATGCGGATGAAATAGTCGATCCAGGTGTTCTGCAGCAGCGCGGACAGGGTGCCCATCGGGATCGAGATCAGGATCGCGATCACGGTCGCCATCAGGGCCACCTGCAGCGACAATTCCAGGCGCAGGCCGATCTCCTCCGTGACCGGCCGCTCGGTCCACATCGACTTGCCGAAGTCGAGCTTCGCCAGGCCCACCATCCAGTCGCCGAACTGCGCGTAGATCGGCTTGTCGAGGCCCAGCCGCTTGCGCTCGGCCTCGACCGTCGCCTGGCTGGGATTGCCGCCGTCGCCGCGCAGCTTGACCTCGACGATGTCGCCCGGCACGACCCGCAGCATGAAGAAGATCAGCACCGCCACGCCGAGCAGGGTCGGGATCATCAGCAGGAGGCGGTTGGCGAGATAGGCGAGCACGCGCGTCCCCTAGGCCCGGGCCGAAGGGGCGCCGCGCGCGCGCCGGATCACTGGTCGATCCATACCCGCGCCAGATCCTGGCCCAAATTGTGGCTGGGCGACATCTCCCAGCCCATGAGAATCTTGTGGGTGGCGACGATGCGGTGCCACCACAGGATCGGAACCTGGTGCGAGGATTCCAGGATCAGCTTCTCCGCCTCGCGGATGACCTTGATGCGCTCCTTCGGGTCGCCGATATGGGATTGCTTCTCGATCAGCGCGTCGATCTCCGGGCTCTCGAAGCCCGAGCGGTTCTCGGGCGCCTTCGAGCTGGAGACGTACTTGGCGAGGCCCAGGCTCGGCTCGTCCATGAACAGGTTCGAGAAGTCGATCGCGACGTCGAACTGCCCGCTCGACATGCCGGCGAGGTAGGGCGATGTTTCGAGCTGTCGATGCTCGACATTGACGCCGATCTGGCGCCACTGGTCGACCAGGAACACGCCGGCCGGCGTGTAGGGCTGGGCGATCGAGCGGTTGAAGAGCTGGAACGACAGGTTCGGCACGCCGGCCTCGGCCAAGAGCCGCTTCGCCTCGGCGCGCGCCTTGACCATGTCGTGCTGGAAGCCGGGAAACTTCTCCAGCTCCTTCGGATCGATGGCGTAGGGCGAGCCGGGGCGGATCAGGCCGCCGACATGCCGCAGCGCGGAGGTGCGTGCCAGGCCCTGGCTGCCGCCCCAGCGGTCGATCGCCATGTTGAGGGCGCGGCGCACGCGCACGTCGTCGAACGGCTTTTTCCTGGTGTTGAAGACGACCTGGAGGTTGAGCGTCCAGCTCGATTCCTCGATCCGGATCTTGTCGCCCATCGCCTGCACCAGCCGGTCGCGGTCGGCCGAGGAGATGGTGCGGAATTCAGCCAGCACCTGGCCGCCCTGCAGCGAGTTCAGCATCGCCGCGGACTGCGAGAAGAACGTGCCCTTGAACCCGTCGAGATAGGGCTGGCCCTGGCGGAAGTAGTTCTCGTTGCGCACGCCGGACACATGGCTGCCCTTGACGTGTTCGACGAACTTGAACGGTCCGCTGCCCAGGATGTTGTTCTTCGGCCAGTTCGGATCGGCCGCGAGCTTCTCGGCCGGATAGATGCAGTTCCACGGGCTGGCGAAATGCTCGATCATCGACGGGTTGATATCCTTGAGCTTGAAAACGACCGTGTAGGGATCGGGCGTCTCGATCGTGTCGATGTCCTGGAACGTCGCCTGGCGCGTCGATACCACCCCGGCCGGCGGGTTGCGCATCCGGTCGTAGTTCGCCTTGACGTCGGTCGAGGTCATCGGCTTGCCGTCGTGGAACTTCACGTTCTTGAACAGCTTGAACGTGTAGGTCTTCTGGTCCGGCGAGATCGTCCACGATTCCGCCAGGTCGCCCTTGACCGCCGGGTACTTCGGCAGGTCGAAGGTCAAAAGCGTGGAATAGAACGGCGACGCGAAGTGCAGGGTGGCGAAGGTGTCGCTGCCCTGGCAGTCGTAGTGCGGCGTCTCGGCGGTGATGGCGAAATTCAGCGTGCTGCCGCGCTTGGGCGTCTGCGCCTGGGCTCCTGTCGTCAACGCGAGAGCGGCGAAAAAGGCGAGCGTCATCCGCAACAAGGTCATGGGCATTTCCTCCGATCGGCCGCGTCGCGGCACGTTTGACGATGCCTCGGCGCCGGGCATCGTTGGTTGAGCAGAACCCGCGGGTGCGAGCGCGTCAAGTCGTAACCTCGGTTTCGTTCATACCTTGATACAAGCCACCTGATGACCGGATCCTGCCTCGCGAAGCTCGGGCACGACCCGGCGGCAATCGTCGTCCGCCAGCGGGCAGCGCGTGTGGAACACGCAGCCCGTCGGCGGCGACAGCGGCGAGGGTATCTCGCCCTTCAACATGCGCGGCGCGCGGGCGCGCTCGGCCAGCGGATCGGGGACCGGGGCGGCGTCCAGCAGCGCCTTGGTGTAGGGGTGCAGCGGCGCGCCGTAGAGCGTGTCGCGGTCGGCCACCTCCATGATGCGGCCGAGATACATGACCACCACGCGCGTCGAGATGTAGCGCACCACCGCCAGGTCGTGGGCGATGAACAGGTAGGTAAGGCCCAGCCGGCGCTGCAGGTCCTCGAGCAGGTTGATGATCTGGCCCTGGATCGATACGTCGAGCGCCGAGACCGGCTCGTCGCAGACGATGAAACTGGGCTCCATCGCCAGCGCGCGGGCGATGCCGACGCGCTGGCGCTGGCCGCCCGACATCTCGTGCGGGTAGCGCTCGGCCATGTAGGGGAACAGGCCCACCTGGCTCAAGAGCTCGGCCACGCGGTCCTTCGCCGCTCGCGCCGAGGGGGCAAGGCGATAGACGGTCAGCGGCTCGGCGATGATCTGCCCCACCGTCATCCGCGGGTTCAGCGAGCTGTAGGGGTCCTGGAAGATCGCCTGGATGCGCCGGCGGTTGCGGCGAAGCTCGTCGCCCCTGGCCTCGGCGATGTCGCGGCCATCGAATTCGATCGACCCGCCGGTCGGCGTTTCGAGCCGGAGGATCAGCCGACCGACCGTGGTCTTGCCGCAGCCGGATTCGCCGACCAGCCCGAGGGTTTCGCCCTTCTGGATCGAGAAGGAGATGTCGTTGACCGCGCGCACCTCGACGATCGTGCGCGCGAACATCCCGCCGCTGCGGGCGACGGCGAAGAACTTCTTGAGATGGCGGACGTTCAGCAGCGGCGCCGCGGTATCCGCCGCCATCGCGGCGCGGGCGGCGAGGGGCTCGATCGCGGCGGGCGCCAGCCGGCCGGTCGCGAATTCGTGGGCCCGGTGACAGGCCGATCGGTGGCCCGCGCCGCATTCCGCCAGCGACGGCTCCTTTTCGCATGCCTCGTACTTGAACTGGCAGCGCGGCGCGAAGCGGCAACCGGCGGGCGGGGCCAGAAGGTTGGGCGGCAGGCCCTCGATCGTCTCCAGCCGCTCGCCGCGCGGCCGGTCGAGCCGCGGCACCGAGCGCATCAGGCCCATCGTGTAGGGATGGCAGGGATTGAGGAAGATGTCGTCGGCGGTGCCCTGCTCGGCGACCCGCGCGGCGTACATCACGTTCACGCGGTCCGCGTAGCGCGCGACGATGCCGAGGTTGTGCGTGATGATGATCAGCGCCACGTCCAGCCGCCGCGCCAGGTCGCGCATCAGCTCCAGGATCTGCGCCTGGATGGTCACGTCCAGCGCCGTCGTCGGCTCGTCGGCGATCAGGAGCTTGGGGTTGCAGGCCAGGCCGATGGCGATCATGACGCGCTGGCGCATCCCGCCGGAGAAATGATGCGGGTACTGGTCCAGCCGCCGCTGCGGATCGGTGATGCCCACGAGTTGCAGCAATTCGACGGCGCGCGCCCGGGCTTGATCGGGATTCATGCCTAGGTGAATACGCAGAGGCTCTTCGATCTGCAGCCCGATCGGCAGGACCGGGTTCAGCGAGGTCATCGGCTCCTGGAAGACCATGCCGATCTCGCGGCCGCGAACCGCTCGCATCGCGTCTTCCGACAGGGTCAGCAGGTCGCGTCCGTCGAAGACGATCCGTCCGCCGGCCACGCGCCCGGCCGGTCGTGCCAGCAGCCGCATGATCGCCAGGGCCGAGACGGATTTTCCGCAGCCGGATTCGCCCACAACCGCCAGAACCTCGCCGCGGCGGACCTGATAGCTGAGGCCCTCGACGGCGCGCACCACGCCACGGGACGTCGCGAAATGGACGTGCAGGTCCTCGACGCTCAAGATGACGGGCGAGACGGCGGCCTCGCGCCTGGGTTCCGCCAACGCTGCGGTCATTTCCTCCCCGTTGGACCCTTATTAGGACGGGTCCGGCCATCGTTTGCGATGTTGCCGGATAGTGTACTGAATTTGCGCTGGAATACCAGCTTTCAATGGACCCGGCCGGTCTGGCGCGGCTTGTTGCACCGGGCTCGGCTGTGACAAGATCACGCGAAGAATCTTCCGGGAGGAAACGATGCAGCGCGGTCTGTCGGCTTTCGGCCATGCGGCGGCCTTTGCCGCGTGCCTTGCGGTCATGAGCCCGGCGCAGGCGCAGGAGCAGCCGCGACGGGGCGGCACGCTGACTTTCGCGGTCAACGCCGATCCGCCCTCCTATGACTGCATCAACACGACCACCTTCGTCGCGGTCCAGACGCTGAACCCGCACTACTCGCAGCTTCTGAAGTTCGACGCCGACAAGTATCCGCAGGTCAAAGGCGATTTGGCGGAATCGTGGACGGCGGCGCCGGACGGGCTGAGCTACACGTTCAAGCTGCGCCAGGGCGTCAAGTTCCACGACGGCACGACGCTCTCCTCCGCCGACGTGAAGGCCAGCTACGAGCGCATCCGCAAGCCGCCGCAAGGCGTCGTGTCGGTGCGCATGGCGGACTACGAGGACGTGGCGGCGATCGAGACGCCGGACGCGAACACGGTCGTCTTCAAGCTGTCGAAGCCGTCGGCGTCGATGCTGTTCAACTTCGCCAGCCCGTGGAACTGCATCTTCTCGGCGGCGAAGCTGGCCAGCGATCCCGAATACCCCAAGAACCGGGTGATGGGGACCGGCCCGTTCAAGTTCGTCGAGCACGTCAAGGGATCGCACTGGGTCGGCGCGCGCAACGACGACTACTTCGACAAGGGCAAGCCCTATCTCGACGGGTTCCGCATCGTGTTCATGGCCGGCGCGCCGATGATCAACGCGCTGCAAGGCGGGCAGATCATGGCCGAGTTCCGCGGCCTGTCGCCGGCCGAGCGCGACCGGCTGAAGCAGGCGCTGGGCGACAAGCTGGTCGTCTCCGAAAGCCCCTGGACCTGCAAGTTCGACCTGTTCTTCAACACCAAGAAGGAGCCGTTCGCGGACATCCGCGTGCGCCACGCCCTGTCGATGGCGATCGATCGCTGGAAAGGCGCGGAGGCGCTGTCCCGCACGGCCTTCGTGCGCACGGTCGGCGGCATGCTGCGGCCCGGCTACCCGCTGGCGATCGCGGATGCCGAGCTGGAGACGCTGCCCGGCTTCGGCCGCGATATCCAGAAGGCGCGCGAGGAGGCCAAGCGCCTGCTGAAGGAGGCGGGGCAAGAGAACCTGAAGTTCACGCTCATCAACCGCTCGGTGCCGATGCCGTTCCAGCCGGTGGCGATCTTCCTGATCGACCAGTGGCGCCAGATCGGCGTGCAGGTCGAGCATGCGCCGCGCGAAGTGGCGCAGCAGAAGCAGACGCTGGTCAGCGGCAACTTCGAGGTCGGGCTGGACGCGACCTGCGTCGACGTGGACGAGCCCGATACGCAGCTCCGCCTGTACATCTCGACCGACAAGTCGCCGATCAACTTCAGCCAGGTGACCGATCGCACGCTGGACGATCTGTTCGAGGCGCAGAAGCGGGCGCCGAACCCGGAAGAGCGGGTGAAGGCGATCCGCGCCTTCGAGAAGCGCGAGATCGAGCAGGGCTACGTGGTGCCCGTGGTGTGGTGGCACCGCATCGTCGCGCACACGGCCGACCTGCGCGGCTGGAAGATCATGTCCAGCCACTACCTCAACCAGGACTTGGCCAATTTGTGGCTGGCGAAGTAGCTGCTAGTGCCCCGAACCCGAAGTTCGCCCTCTCTTGATCGCAAGACCGGAGGCGAACTTCGGGTTCCAAAGGGGCACTAGACTTGAAATAGTTGCTAGTGTCCTTTTCGATTCCGAAGTTCGTACGGCG
>JADLEG010000099.1 GCA_020846275.1 Alphaproteobacteria bacterium | reverse complement strand
TCCTGCTGCTGTTCCTGGCGGTGCGCGAGCGCGGCGCGGTGTGGCCGCTGTTCCGCGCGGCGGGGGTGCCGGGCATCATCACCGCGCTGTGCTTCGCCACCGCGTCGACCGCGTTCATCCTGGCGCTGCAGGTAGCCACCGTGGCCAGCATCCTGATCGTCCAGAACACCGGTCCCTTCATTGCCGCCCTGCTGGCCTGGCTGTTGATGCACGAGCGGGTCAAGGCGCGCACCTGGGCAGCCCTGGTCGTCGCCGCCGCGGGCATCATCGTCATGGTGTCGAACCAGGCGATCGGCGGCGGGCTGTTCGGACTCGGCCTGTCGCTGACGACGGCCTTCGCCTTCGCCTCGGCGACCGTGACGATCCGCTATCACCGCACGGTGCGCATGACGCCGGCGGCCTGCCTGGCCTCGTGTTTCGGCGCCCTCATCGCGCTGCCGCTGGCCGACCCGATGCTGGTCTCGGGCAAGGATTTTGCGCTGATGTGGCTGTTCGGCGTGGGTCAGCTCGGCATCGGCATGGTGCTGTTCACGACCGGCGCGCGCATGGCGCCGGCGGCGGAGGTCAGCCTGATCACCGTGCTGGAAACCGTCTTCGCGGGGCTATGGGTCTGGCTTGTGCTGGGCGAAAACCCCGGTACTGCGACCCTGGTGGGCGGCGCGCTGGTGCTGGCCGCGGTGGTCGGCCACACGCTGGCCGACTTGCGCGCGCAGCGCTAGTGCCCCGAACCCGAAGTTCGCCATCTCTCGATCGCGAGACCGGAGGCGAACTTCGGGTTCCAAAGGGGCACTAGACTTGAAGTAGTTGCTCGTGTCCTTTTCGATTCCGAAGTTCGTACGGCGTGCGTCGCAAACACGGACGAACTTCGGAATCGGGACACTAGTCAGGCGGGGGCGCGGCGGATCAGCCGGCGGAGCCATCCCTTGCCGAACTCTTGCACGCCGGGGATCGACAGGAAGACCGTCAGGAACGTCAGCACCGCCATGACCGCGCAGATCGGGCGGGTAAAGAACGGCATCATGCTGCCGCTCGAGATCACGAGGCCGCGCGTGAAGTTCTGTTCGAAGATATCTCCGAGCACCAGGCCCAGGATCATGGGCGCCATCGGGAATTTCAGTTCCCGCAGAACGAACCCGAGGAAGCCGAAGAACAGCATCACGTAGATGTCGAACACCCGCGAGGTGATCGAATAGGCGCCGACCACGCAGAACACGAAGACGATCGGCATCAGCCGCTCGCGCGGCACCAGCAGTATCTTAAGCAGCGGCCGCACGAGGACGAAGCCGTAGAACAGCTTCACCATGTCCGCGATGACCAGCATCGCCACGATCTCGTAGAAGAACTGCGGCGTCGTGACCATCAGCATCGGGCCGGGGTTGATGTCGTGGATCATCATCGCCGCCATCAGCACGGCCGCGGGCGCCGAGCCCGGCACGGCGAGCGTGAGGACGGGAATGATCGCGCCGGGCACCGATGACGCTTCGCCGGTCTCGGCCGCCATCAGCCCCTCGATCGAGCCCTTGCCGAACTTCTCCTTCTCCTTGCTGGCGCGCTTGGCCGCGGCATAGGAGGACCAGGCCGCCGCATCCTCGCCGAGGCCGGGCAGGATGCCGATCCAGACGCCGATCACGCTGGAGCGGATGATCGTGCGCCAATACCGGGTCACGTCGCGGATGCGCGGGATGATCGAGTCGAGCTTGCTGCTGACCGCCTTGACCGCCGGTCCGCGCATGGCCATCAGCACTTCCGCCATGCCGAACGAGCCGACCAGGGCCGGCAGCAATCCGATGCCGCCCGCCAGGTCGGTGCTGCCATAGGCGAAGCGCGCGTAGTTGTAGTACTGCTCCTGGCCGATGGTGCTGATCCACAGCCCGAAGAACCCGGCGATATAGCCCTTGAGCGGATCGCCGCCCGAGAGCGTTCCGGCGATGATGATGCCGTAGAGCGCGATCCAGAAGAACTCGTAGCTCTGGAAGGTGAGGGCAACCTCGGCCAGGACGGGCGTCAGCAGCGCCACGCACAGGATCCCGAAGAACGTGCCCAGCCACGAGCCGCTGGTGGAAATGCCCATCGCGCGCCCGGCCTTGCCCTGGCGGGCAAGCGGATAGCCGTCGAGCGTGGACGCCGCCGACGCCGGCGTGCCGGGAATGTTGAGGAGGATCGCGCTGCGGCTGCCGCCGTAGATCGCGCCGACATAGATGCAGATCAGCACCATGATCGCCTGCTGATGCGGCATCGAGAAGGTAAGCGTGGTCATCAACGCCACGCCCATCGTCGCGGTCAGGCCCGGCAGGGCGCCGATGACGATGCCCAGCAGCATCGCCCAGAAGATGTTGAACATCTGCCAGGGTCCGAGGAACTGGGGGAAGGCGGCAAGGAATTGGGAGAAACTGTCGAGGATCTGCATGCGGGCGCCTCAGGGCAAGCGGACCAGGAACAGCTTCTCGAACAGCAGCAGGACGCTGACGCCGGTCACGAGCCCGATCGCGACGGCCTGGGCCGCGGATTTGACGCGTACCGCCGGCGCCATGCCGGCTTGCCATTCGAACACGACGATGAAACCGGCGATGAAGATCGTCGTCGCCAGCCAGAACGGCAGCCGGCCGATCAGGACGACGCAATAGATCATGCAGAGCAGCACGGCCAGGAACAGCCGGAAATTGCTGTTGCCCTCGACCGCCTTGCGCGGCTCGGTCTTGGGCTTCTTCGCCCCGCCGCGCGCGACCGCGCGCAGGGCGAGCCATAGGCTCAGCAGGGCGATGATCGCGCCATAGACGCCCGGCACCAGGCCGGGGGCGGTGTAGATCTGCTGCATGCGGTCATAGAATGTCGGCATCGCCAGCGCCCCGGCCATGATCGCGAGGCCGAGCGCAAGGAACGCCGCCGCTATGTAGAGGTCCCAACGCGGCGGAAGCGGCTCTTCGTGGGGAAGCAGCGACGGCTTCGATCCGGGTGCTTCGGTGTCGGTCATCGTGCCTATGGACGAAAGGAAATGGCCGGGCTCTCGGCCCGGCCATCGCCCACCGCCGCGTCCTATTCCAGGCGCTTGATGCCCAGCGTGTCGGGCGCCACCTTCGACTTGCCGCCGTCGTGGTAGAGCCAGGCCGTGTAGCGGACCATCTTCATGGCTTCGTCCTGCGCTTCGTCGCCGTAGATCGGCGCGTAGAGGGCGGCACGCGAGTCGGCGTATTTCTTCAGGACATCCGACTTGGCGATCTTGTTCTTCCACACCTGTTCCATGGTCTGCACCACGGCGGCGGGCGCGTCCTTGTGCACCCAGATGCCGAAGTAGTTCAGCGGCGCCGGCATCTTCGGCAGCCATTTCGTGGTCGCCGGAATCTCGCCAAAGCCTTCGAGCGTCACCGGCTTCTCGGTCTGCACCGCCAGCGGGATAAGCCGCTTGGCCTTGATGTGCTCGGACATCTCGACCAGCAGCTGCGCCACGACCTGGGTCTCGCCGGCAACTGTCGCGGTGACGGCGGGCGCGCCGCCGTTGTAGGTGACGTGCTTGTACTTGACCGACTTGTCGGCGGCGACGATCGATTCCATGTAGTTGTGCCCGGCCGAAGACAGGCCGGCGGTGGCCACCGTGATGTTCTCGCCCTTGGTCTTGAGATCGGCCAGGAGCTGTCCGAAATCCTTGTAGGGCGTCGAGGGATTGACCGCGATCGCATTCACGTTGGCGACGGCGAAGAACATCTTCCAGTCCTTCAAGCCCGTGTCGAGCAGGCCCAGCACCTGGTAGGTGCCCACGTCGACCGCCGCGCCCGCCGCCCAGGTGTAGCCGTCCTTGGCTGCTTCCATCGCGTTCTTGGTGCCGATCGATCCGGATGCGCCGGGCTGGTTCACCACCACGAATTTCTGCTTGAGCTCGGCCTCCAGTTCGGCGGCGACGATGCGCGCCATCTGGTCGGTCGATCCGCCGGCGGCCCAGGGCACGATCAGCGTGACCGGCCGGTCGGGCTTCCACGGATAGGTCTGCGCCATCGATGCCGTTGACATCACTGCGCCGACGCCGGCCAGCAGCGTCCCCAGAAGAATCTTCTTCATGACTCCTCCCACTTGAGCTTAGGCTGTCGCACTAAGTAACGAACTGGTTACTTGTGGCGCTAGACTGGCCCCCGACGGGATCGCTCGTCAAGGGAAAGCCGCTGGCGGCCGCGGGCTCAGTGGGGAAGCGAGGAACGCCGACCGCGATGAAACTTGCGCTGTGCAACGAAGTGATCCGCGAGGCCGAGTTTTCGCGCCAGTGCGCGATGGCGGCCGCGATGGGCTATGCCGGGTTGGAGCTGGCCCCCTTCACGTTGGGGGAGGACACCTACCGGATGGGCAGCCGACAGCGGACGGCACTGCGCCGCTCGGCCGGCGACGCGGGGATCGAAATCTGCGGGCTGCACTGGCTGCTGGTCGCGCCGGCCGGCCTGTCGATCACGTCCGAGGACAAGGCGGTCCGGGACCGCACGATCGACGTGATGCGCCGGCTGGTCGACCTGTGCGCCGAACTAGGCGGATCCTACCTGGTCCACGGCTCGCCCGCCCAGCGCAAGATCGGCGACAAGCCGGATCCCAAGGCCGCCGCCGCGCGCGGAGAGGCGGCCTGGGCGGCGGTGGCGGCCGATGCCGCAAAGGCAAGGGTCGCCTATTGCATCGAGCCGCTCGGTACCGTCGAAACGGATTTCGTCAACACGCTGGCCGAGGCCGCCGCGATCGTCAGGCGGATCGACAGCCCGGGGCTGCGCACGATGATCGACACCTCGGCCGCGGCCAGGATGGAGCCCGAGCCGGTCGC
>JADLEG010000098.1 GCA_020846275.1 Alphaproteobacteria bacterium | reverse complement strand
TGCAGGTCTTCCCCTCGCTCGGGCGGCTGCGCATCCTGCGCGCCTGGGGCGGGATCGCCGACATGACGATGGATGGCAGCCCGGTGATGGGACGCACGCCGCTCGACAATCTATGGATCACCGGCGGGTGGTGCTATGGCGGGTTCAAGGCGACGCCCGCCTCGGGCTTCACGCTTGCCCACAGTATCGCCCATGGCCAGCCGCACGAGTTGATTCGCGCCTATGCGCTGGACCGGTTCATGCAGGGCCGCGCGCTCGACGAAAGCGGCACCGGCCCGTTTCCCAACCGGCACTAGGCCGGCTTGCCGAGCTTCACGATCAGCGCCCGCGCGGCCGCGGGATTGCGGACCTTGGCGCCGGAGATGAAGTACGCGAACACATCGCCGCGCCCGGCCCAGGCGCGTGCCTGCTTCGCGTAGCCGTTCAATGCCGCGGGCGACACGCCGGTCTCGAGCTTCTCGCTGGTGCTCATGAACCGCGCATAGGCGAACCCCGCAGTCGGCTGGTCGATCTCGGGAAATTTCTCATCCTTCGCGTAGACGATGGCCACGCCGCGCTTCGCGCACAGATCATAGAACGCCGGCGTCGCGAAGCTGGGATTGCGGACCTCCACGGCATGGCGGAGCGCCAGCCCGTCCTTCTCCGCGGGCAGCAGGGCCAGGAAGGCGCCGAAATCCGCCGGGTCGAACTTCTTGGTCTCGGCTAACTGCCAGTTGATCGGGCCGAGCTTCGGTCCCAGCTCCGTCAATCCTTGCGCCAGGAACACGTCGACGGCCGGCCCGGCGCCGGCCAGGACCTTGCGGTTGGTGCAGAAGCGCGAGGCCTTGACCGCGAACACGAAGCCGTCGGGCGTCTCGTCCCGCCACTTGCGCCAGGAATCGGGCTTGAAGGTCGAATAATAGGTTCCATTGATCTCGATCGAGGTCAGCATCCGCGAAGCGAATTCAAGCTCGCGCTTCTGCGCCAGCCCTTTCGGGTAGAAAACCCCGCGCCAGGGCGCGAAGGTCCACCCGCCGACGCCGATCCGGATCGCTCCTGCCATGGCCTCAGGAAAGCCGGGAACCCGCCGCGAGTCCAGCCCGGCCGGGCAAATTCATGTCGCATTTCGCGGTTGTGCGCCCGGAGCTTCTGGCTAGACTCCGTCGCTCCTTGCCGACTGGACGCCCGTGACCCGCTACTCCGCCTTTTCCCTGCTTCGCCAGACCCTGCGCGGCCATCGCGGCTGGGACCGCGCCTGGCGCGATCCCGAGCCCAAGCGCCACTACGACGTCATCATCATCGGCGGCGGCGGCCACGGCCTAGCCTCGGCCTACTACCTCGCCAAGCTGCACGGCGTGCGCAACGTGGCGGTGGTCGAGAAGGGCTACCTGGGCAGCGGCAATACGGGGCGCAACACGACCATCGTGCGCTCGAACTACCTGATCGAGCCGAACGCGCATTTCTACGAGCATTCGCTGAAGCTGTGGGAAGGGCTCAGCGAGGACCTGAACTACAACGTCATGTTCAGCCAGCGCGGCGTGCTGAACCTGGCCCATTCCGACGGGCAGATGGACGCGGCGGCCCGGCGCGGCAACGCGATGCGGCTGAACGGCATCGACGCCGAGCTGCTGGACCGCGAGCAGGTCCGCGTCATGGTGCCGCACCTGGATTTCTCCGAGCACGCGCGCTTCCCGATCTTCGGGGGGCTGTACCAGCCGCGCGGCGGCACGGCGCGCCACGACGCCGTCGCCTGGGGCTTCGCGCGCGGCGCGTCGGCGCTGGGCGTCGACATCATCCAGAACTGCGAGGTCAAGGGCATCAAGCGCCAGGGCAACCGCGTGCTGGGAGTCGAGACTTCGCGCGGCTTCATCGGCGCCGGCAAGATCGGCATGGCGGTTGCCGGCAACAGCAGCCATGTCGCCGCCATGGCGGGCCTGAAGCTGCCGATCGAGAGCCACGTGCTGCAGGCCTTCGTGACCGAGGGGCTCAAGCCCTGGATCGATACGGTCGTGACCTACGGCGTCGGCCATTTCTACATCAGCCAGTCCGACAAGGGCGGGCTGGTGCTGGGCGGCGATATCGACGGCTACAATTCCTACGCCCAGAAGGGCAACCTGGCGCTGATCGAGCATTGCATGGCGGCCGGGATGCAGATCCTCCCCTCGCTGTCGCGCACCCGCATCCTGCGCCACTGGGGCGGGGTGATGGACATGTCGATGGACGGCAGCCCGATCATCGCCAAGACGCCGATCGACAATTTCTACATCAACGGCGGCTGGTGCTATGGCGGATTCAAGGCGACGCCGGGGTCGGGCTGGGTGTTCGCGCACACCATCGCCCACGACAAGCCGCACCCGATCAACGCCGAATTCACCCTCGAGCGCTTCGCCGAGGGCCGCGCGATCGACGAGAAGGGCGGAGGCCCGACGCCCAATGTCCACTAGGCCGAACGGCCTCGAGGAGGCAAGCGCGTGCTGATCCGCTGTCCCTGGTGCGGCGAACGCGACCATGCCGAGTATTTCTACGGTGGCGACGCGACGGTGAAACGCCCGGCGGAGAACGCCGGCGTCCAGGCCTGGAACGACTACGTCTACCTGCGCGACAACCCCAAGGGCCCGCATCGCGAGCTGTGGCAGCACCAGGCGGGGTGCCGCGAGTGGCTGGTGGTCACGCGCGACACGCTGACCCACGACATACTCGGCGTCGAGCCGGTCAAGGGAGCGGCGCGATGAGCGGCCAGACGCATCGCCTGGCCAGCGGCGGCGAGATCGACCGCGCGCGGCCGCTCGGCTTCTCCTTCGATGGCCGAGCCTACCAGGGCTATGCCGGCGACACGTTGGCCTCGGCCCTGATCGCCAACGGCGTGCGGCTGGTCGGGCGCAGCTTCAAGTACCACCGCCCGCGCGGCATCTACTCGATCGGGCCGGAAGAGCCGAACGCGCTGGTGCGCCTGCGCCAGGGCGGCCGCGCCGAGCCGAACACGCGCGCGACGGTCGCCGAGCTCTATGACGGTCTGGCGGCGGAAAGCCAGCATCGCTGGCCGAGCCTCGGCCTCGACATCGGCTGGGTCAACGACCTGCTCGGTCCGTTCATTCCCTCCGGCTTCTACTACAAGACCTTCATGGGCCCGGGGCGCGGCGCCTGGATGGTCTACGAGAAGTACATCCGCAAGGCAGCCGGCCTGGGCACCGCCGCCCGGGAGCCCGATCCCGACCGCTACGAGAAGCGCGCGCTGTGGTGCGACGTGCTGGTCGTGGGCGGCGGGCCGGCGGGCATCGCCGCGGCGCTGGCGACGGCCGAGACCGGCGCGCGCGTGGTGCTGGCGGACGAGCGCGCTTCCTTCGGCGGGGCGCTCCGGCGCGAGCGCATGACGATCGGCGGCCTTGCCGGCCGCGACTGGGCCGGCAACAGCATCGATGCCCTTGCCGCACGCGGCAACGTCACGCTGCTGCCGCGCACGACCGTCTTCGGCTACTACGACGGCAACGGCCTGGGCGCGGTCGAGCGGGTGCAGGACCATGTGCCGACGCCGGGCGAGTATCTGCCGCGCCAGCGCCTGTGGAACATCCGCGCCCGTCGCGTCGTGCTGGCGACCGGGGCGATCGAGCAGCCGCTGGTCTTTGCCGGCAACGACAAGCCCGGCGTGATGCTGGCCTCGGCGGCGCGCGGCTACGTGAACCAGTATGCCGCCAGGCCGGGCACGCGGGCGGTGATCGCCACCGGCAACGACGACGCCTACCGCACCGCGATCGACCTGGCGCTCGCCGGCGTCGAGGTCGTGGCCGTCGTCGACCATCGCCCGGCGGCCGATGGCGCGCTGCCCCGCGCCGCGCGCGCCCGGGGGATCGACGTCGTCACCGGCCATGCCGTCGTCGGCACGATCGGCATGATGGACGTGGCGGCCGTCGAGATCGCCCGGATCGATCCGCAGGGTGCGCTGGCGGACGGCGCGGCGCGGCAGCTGGCTTGCGACCTGGTCTGCGCATCGGGCGGCTGGCAGCCGGCCGTGCACCTGCACAGCCATACCGGCGCGAAGCCGGTGTTCGACGACACGATCAACGCCTTCGTGCCCGGCCCGTCGCGCCAGGCCGAGCTATCGGTCGGCGCGGCGCGCGGCGCTTTCGCGCTGGCGGACTGCCTGGCGGACGGATTGCGCGCCGGCGCCGAGGCCGCCAAGGCGACGGGCCACGGATCGGGCGCGGTGCCGCCGACCCCGGCCTGCGAGGACGGCGGCGTGCAAGCGCCCGCACGCGCGCTGTGGCCGGTTCCGCGGCCGCCCGGCGTGCGGGGCAAGGCCTTCGTCGACATCCAGGACGACGTGACCGACAAGGACGTGGCGCTGGCCCATCGCGAGGGCTACGTCTCGGTCGAGCACTTGAAGCGCTACACCACGCTCGGCATGGGCACCGACCAGGGCAAGATCAGCAACCTGGCCGGCCATGCCATCATGGCGGGCCTGCGCGGCCAGTCGATGCAGCAGGTCGGCACCACCACCTTCCGCCCGCCCTATACGCCGGTGGCCTTCGCCGCCTTCGCCGGCCGCGAGCTGGGCCGGCACTACCAGCCGATCCGCCGCACCCCGACCCATGCCTGGCACGAGGCCAACGGCGCCACCTTCATCGAGGCGGGATTGTGGGTGCGCCCCCAGGTCTACATGCGCGGCGGCGAGCAGATGGGCGACGCCATCGCGCGCGAGGTGCGCGCGGTGCGCGGTAACCTCGGCATCTGCGACGTGTCGACCCTCGGCAAGATCGACGTGCAGGGGCCGGATGCCGCGAAGTTCCTCGACCGCGTCTATTGCAACACCTTCTCGACCCTGCCGGCGGGACGCGCGCGCTACGGGCTGATGCTGCGCGAGGACGGCATCGTCATGGACGACGGCACCACCTCGCGCCTGTCCGAGCACCGCTTCTTCATGACCACGACCACGGCCAATGCCGGCAAGGTCATGACGCATCTCGAATACTACCTGTCGGTCGTTTGGCCCGAGCTGAAGGTCCAGGTCGCGTCCGTCACCGAGCAATGGGCGGGCATCGCCGTCGCCGGCCCGAAATCGCGCGAGCTGCTGCAGCGCGCGATGACCGGCGTCGACCTGTCGAACGAGGCCCTTCCCTTCATGGGCGTGCGCGACGGGTTGCTGGCCGGGATTCCCGCCCGCGTGTTCCGCATCAGCTTCTCCGGCGAACTGGCCTACGAGGTCAACGTGCCGTCGGATTTCGGCGTCGCCGCCTGGGAGGCGCTGATGGCCGCCGGCAACCCGCTCGACGCCGTGCCCTACGGGCTCGAGGCGATGGGCGTGATGCGGATCGAGAAGGGCCATGTCGTGGGCTCGGAGCTCGACGGCCGCACCACGCCGGGCGACCTCAACATGGATCGCCTGGTCAGCAAGAAGAAGGACTTCATCGGCAGGCAGCTGATGGGCCGCCCCGGCCTCGTCGACCCCAAGCGCAAGCGCCTGGTGGGGCTGGTGCCGGTCGACGGGCGCACGCGCATCCGCGCCGGCGCGCAGATCGTCGCCGACCCGCGCGCGCCGGCCCCGGTGGAGATGCTGGGCCACGTCACCTCGGCCTGCCCCAGCGCCAGCCTGAACCATCCGATCGCCCTGGCGCTAGTATCCGGCGGGCTGGAGCGCAAGGGCCAGACGCTGCACGCCGCCTTCCCGCTGCGCAACGAGAGCGTGGCGGTCAAGGTGGTCGATCCGGTGTTCGTCGATCCCGAAGGGAAGCGCCTGCATGGCTGACGCACGCTCGGCCCTCCACGGCATCATCCGGCCCGGGGCGTTCGGCCGCGACACGGCCGATCCCGGCGTCACCCTGGCGGAGCGGCGCGACCTGGCGCTGGTGCAGGTCGCGGGGTTCGCCCCCGGCGCGGTCGGCGCCGCGCTGCGCGACAAGCTGGGCATCGCCGTCGATGCCCAGTCGAACCGCGCATCGGGCCAGGGCGACGTGCAGGCGCTGTGGCTGGGGCCCGAGCGGTGGCTGGTGGTGGCGCCGGCCGCGCGCCGCCCCTCGGCCGCCGACGCTTTGGCGCAGGCCCTGACATCCGCCCAGGCGGCGATCATCGATCTCGACCATGCGCGCACGGTCCTGCGCCTTGCCGGCCGCAACGCCCGCGACGTGCTGGCCAAGGGCTGCCTGCTCGACCTGCACCCCGCCGCCTTCCCGGCCGGCGCCTGCGCGCAGACCGCGCTGTTCCATGCCAACGCGCTGGTCCACGCGGTCGACGCCCTGACCTTCGACCTCTACGTGGCGCGCAGCTACGGCCAGGCCTTCTGGGAATCCCTGACCGACGCCACCGGCGAATTCGGCTGCCGCGTGGCCGGCTGACGCAAGGCGCGCGGCCCCGCCATTCGGCGCTGGCGCCCGCCGCCGCGATTTGAGACAGTCGGTCTCGATCGCGGGGGTGGGATGCGGCTCAACGATATCGAACAGGCGATGCTGGCGGGCGCGCTGGGCGAGCCGCGCCGCTGGGCCATCGAGCAGCAGAGGCGCGTCGGCCGCTTCTTCGACGCCGAGGACTTCGTGCCGATCGCCCAGGTCCACCTGATGGCCGACGCGGAATCGCTGGGCCCGGTCGGCGTCGAGTTCCTGGAGAAGATGGCGGCCGCGCCGCCGGAGCACCGCCGCGTGCGCGTGCCCAGCATCACCGATCCGCGCGGCATCGACTTCGACGCCTATCGCCGGCTGGGCCAGACCGAGGCGATGGCGTCGCTGGAGCGCCGCGCGATCGACGCCTTCCGCGCGATGGGGTTCCTGATGACCGACACCTGCATCAACTACCAGACCGTGATGCCGCCGGTGCTGGGCGAGCACATCGCCTTCGGCGATACCGGCTCGACGATCTACGCCAACTCGGTGCAGGGCGCGCGCAGCAACTTCGAGGGCGGGCCGTCGGCGCTGGCCGCCGCCCTGACCGGGCGCACGCCGCGCTACGGCTACCACGTGCCCGAGGGGCGCCGGGCGACGCGCGTCTTCGTGCTGCGCGACCGGCCGACCGACCTCAGCGGCTGGGGCGCGCTGGGCGGGGTGATCGGCCGCAAGCTGCAATCCTACTGGCAGGTGCCGGCGGTCATGGGGGTCGACGAGCCGCCGAGCTCGGACGAGCTGAAGCATTTCGGTGCCGCGCTGGCGAGCTTCGGCACGGTCGCGCTGTTCCACATGATCGGCGTGACGCCCGAGGCGCCCGAGTTGCCCGCCGTGCTGGGCCCGGTCGTGCCGGCGACCCAGTCGATCGGCGCCGACGACATCGCCGACTTCTACGCGTCCTATGGCGGCGGCGGCGACAAGCTGGACGTCGTGGTGTTCGCCGCCCCGCAATTGTCGCTGGTCGAGATGCAGCAGGTCGCCGACCTGCTGGACGGCCGCCAGGTGCATCCGCAGACCGCGGTTCTGGTCGTGACCTCGCCCGAGATCAAGTCCGCCTGCGACCGGCTGGGCCTGACCCAGCGCATCGAGCGGGCCGGCGCCATCGTGCTGAAGGGCGTATGCTTCTACCAGATGCACGCGCGCGAGATCGGCGAGGCGATGGGCTGGAAGCGGCTGATGAGCAACTCGGCGAAGCTGGTCAACATCATCGGCGGCTACGGCTACACGCCGAGCCTGGGATCGATGGCCGCCTGCATCGACGCCGCCGTCGCCGGCAAGGTGCCGGAGAAGGCCTGGTGATGGCGGAGGAACCGGCACCGGGCGCGCGCATCGTCCGCGGGCATGTCGGCATCGGCCCGCGCGTATCCGGCGAGGCGTTGGTGGCGGAGGATCATTTCTCCGCCCGCTACGACCTGGACCGCATCGCCGGCGTGTTCTCGCGCCCCAGCCACAAGCTCCATGGCCAGTCCTATGTCGGCAAGGTGCTGGTGCTGATCGGCGCCAAGGGTGGCGTCGCCACCGCCTGGATGCTACGAAACATGGCCGAGGCAGGGCGCGCGCCGCTGGCCCTGCTGCTGAATACGTCGAACCCGATCATGGCCCAGGGCGCGGCCTTTGCCGACCTGGCGTTCATGGACCGGTTCGAGACCGACATCACCAAGGCGGTCGCCATGGGAGACCGCGTGACGGTCGACCCCGCTGGCGGCATAATTATCATCGATAAGAGGTGATAAATCACCCTTTTCACAAGGAGGATTCGTAAATGGCGACGAGGGTTTCCCGACGACATGCCGTCACTGGGGCCGCGGCGGCCGGACTGATCGGAGCGGCGCCGCGCTACGCCCTGGCCCAGGCCAAGACCGAGGTCGGCGAGATCGTGATCGCGCCGCAGTTCGGCCTGGCCTACCTGCCGCTGCACGTCATGAAGAACCTGAAGCTGACCGAGAAGCACCTGGCCAAGAACGGCCTGCCGAACTCGAAGGTGAACTGGGGCCAGACCACCGGCGGGGCCGCCGCCAACGAGGCGCTGATCTCGGGCAACATGCACGTCGTGTCGGGCGGCGTCGGGCCGCTGCTGACGGTCTGGGACAAGACCAAGGGCAATGCCGACGTGAAGGGCATCGGCTGCTTCGACGCCACCGCCCTCTACCTGAACACGATCAATCCCGCGGTCAAGACCCTGAAGGACTTCACCGACAAGGACCGGATCGCGATGCCGGCCGTCAAGATCTCGATCCAGGCGGTCAGCCTGAAGATGGCCTGCGAAAAGGAATTCGGGCCCGGCCAGCAGGACAGGCTCGACCACCTGACGGTCTCGATGTCGCATCCCGACGCCACGGCGGCGATGCTGTCGGGCAAGTCCGAGATCACCGGGCACTTCACCAGCCCGCCGTTCCAGTTCCAGCAGCTCGAGGATCCGCGCGTGCATCGCGTGGTCAGCTCGTTCGAGACGCTGGGCGGGCCGGCCACCTTCAACAGCGCCTTCACGACCAGCAAGTTCCGCAGCGACAACCCCAAGAGCTACAAGTCGGTGTTCGATGCGCTGGTCGAGGCGCACGACTTCATCCACAAGAACCGCGGCGACGCGATCAAGATCTACATCGAGGAAGAGAAGTCCAAGCTGGCGCCGGCTTTCATCGAGAAGATGATGGCGAGCCCGGACCTGAAGCACACGATCGTGCCGCTCAACACGATGAAATACGCGACCTTCATGCACAAGACCGGCAGCCTGAAGAACCTGCCGGCCTCGTGGAAGGACTACTACTTCCCCGAAGTGCACGACGTGCAGGGGAGCTGATGGACCGGCGCCAATCCCCGGCGCCCGGCGGCGGCGCGGCCGACGCGGCGCCGCTGCTGGATGTTTCCGGCGTCACGCTGCAATACAAGACGCGCGAGCACTTGGTCACCGCGACCTATCGCGTCGGCTTCCAGGTGCATCGCGGCGACCGCTTCGTGCTGCTGGGGCCGTCGGGCTGCGGCAAGTCGACCCTGCTGAAGGGCGTCGGCGGCTTTCTCCGGCCGGTCGAAGGAT
>JADLEG010000097.1 GCA_020846275.1 Alphaproteobacteria bacterium | reverse complement strand
CCAGAAGCGCGGCACCATCACCGGCAAGGGCGTGCTGAACAACCGCATCTCGGAATACCTGATGCTGCGCCTGGCCGAGATCGGCATCCCGACCCATTTCGTGCGCCGCCTCAACATGCGCGAGCAACTGGTGCGCGAGGTCGAGATCATCCCGATCGAAGTGGTGGTGCGCAACGTGGTGGCGGGCTCGCTCGCCAAGCGCTTCGGCATCGAGGAGGGCACGGCGCTGCCGCGGTCGATCATCGAGTACTACTACAAGAACGACCAGCTCGGCGATCCGATGGTCTCGGAAGAGCACATCACCGCCTTCGGCTGGGCCACGCCGCAGGACCTCGACGACATCCTGAACCTCTCGCTGCGCATCAACGACTTCCTGATGGGCCTGCTGCTGGGCGTCGGCATGAAGCTGGTCGACTTCAAGCTCGAATTCGGCCGGCTGTGGGAGAACGAGGAGATGCGCATCGTGCTGGCCGACGAGATCAGCCCCGACAACTGCCGCCTGTGGGACGCCAAGACCAACGAGAAGATGGACAAGGACCGCTTCCGCCGCGACATGGGCGGGGTGGCCGAGGCCTACCAGGAGGTGGCGCGGCGGCTCGGCATCCTGCCCGAGGGCGGGCCGGGCGACGTGGTCGGCACGAAGACCGTGCAATAGGTGGTTGAACCGTGAAGGCGAAGGTCCACGTAACCCTCAAGAACGGCGTGCTCGACCCGCAGGGCAAGGCGATCGGCAACGCGCTCCACGGCATGGGCTTCGGCGCGGTCAAGGACGTCCGCCAGGGCAAGTACATCGAGCTCGAGCTGGACGAGCGCGATCCCAAGAAGGCGCGCGAGGAGGTCGAGCGGATGTGCAAGCAGCTCCTCGCCAACACCGTGATCGAGAACTATCGGATCGACGTCGACGCATGATCGCGCCGCTCGGGGCGGCGGGATCGCCCACCGGAGGGACCGCCGCATGAAATCCGCGATCGTGATCTTCCCCGGCACCAACCGCGAGCGTGACATGGCGCTGGCGCTGAAGCGGGCCACGGGCAAGGAGCCGGCGCTGGTCTGGCACAGCGGCCAGGACCTGCCCAAGGTCGACCTGATCGTGCTGCCCGGCGGCTTCGCGCATGGCGACTACCTGCGCTGCGGCGCGATGGCCGCGCATTCCCCGATCATGGCCGAGGTGAAGAAGCGCGCCGAGCGGGGGGTGACCGTGCTGGCGGTGTGCAACGGCTTCCAGGCCGCGACCGAGGCGGGGCTGCTGCCCGGCGTGCTGATGCCCAACGCGGGGCTCAAGTTCATCTGCCGCGACGTCCACCTGAAGGTCGAACGCTCGCTGCGCCCCTTCACCGGGCGCTACAACGCGGGGACGGTGATCCGCGTGCCCGTGGCGCATCACGACGGCAACTTCTACGCCGACAAGGAAACGCTCGACCGGCTGGAAGGCGAGGGGCGCGTGCTGTTCCGCTACTGCGGCCCGGACGGATCGCCCGAGGACGTCAACGGCTCGGCCCGCCACATCGCCGGCATCGTCAACGAACGCGGCAACGTGCTGGGCATGATGCCGCACCCCGAGGACCTGGTGGACCCGCTGCTCGGCGGCACCGACGGCGCGGGCCTGTTCCAGGGCCTGGCGGAGTCGCTGGCGGCTTGACGGCATATGGAAATTTTGCCATATTACGATGCGTCGGCTTCGCTGGATCGGCAGTAGTCTGGACGAGCTGTCGGCCTTCCCCAAGGACGTGAAGCGGGCCTTCGGCTATTTCCTGCGGCAGGTGCAGATCGGCGCGACGCCGCCGTCCGCCAAGCCACTGAGGCAATTCGGCGCGGGCGTATTCGAGCTTCGCGATGCCTATCAAGGCGATGCGTATCGCGCGGTCTATGTGGTCAAGCTGGTAAACGCGGTCTATGTCCTGCATGCGTTCAAGAAGAAATCGACGAAAGGGATCGGCTTACCGAAGCCGGACGTCGCGCTCATCGAGGATCGATTGAAGCGTGCGCAGGCGATCGATGCCGCGAATGGAGATTGAGATGCGTGGTTCGGGGTTCCGCGAGGGCAGCGACAATGTCTTCCGCGATCTCGGCTTCAATGAAGCCGAAGCGGAAGAGGCGCTTGCCAAGTCCGAACTGATCTCGACGATTGCCGAAACGATCCGGCGGCGCCGCTTGACCCAGATCGAAGCGGCACGGCTGTGCGAGACCGACCAGCCGACCTTGTCGAAAGTGCTACGGGGACGCATGGAAAGCGTGACGATCGATCGCTTGGCTGCGTGGCTGACGGCGTTGGGAAGGACCGTGGAGATTCGCGTGCACAAGGGCGTGAAATCGCGCCCGGGGCATCTGATCGTGAGGGCCGCATGACCGCCGCCGTGAAGCCGGCGCACGGCCGCAACGAGCCCAGGATCACGCCCGAGATCGTGCGCGACCACGGGCTCAAGTCCGAGGAATACGACCGCGTCGTCCAGTTCATGGGTCGCGAGCCCAACCTGGTCGAGCTTGGCATCGTCTCGGTGATGTGGTCGGAGCACTGCTCGTACAAGTCCTCGCGCCGCTGGCTCAAGACCCTGCCGACCGAGGGCAAGGTCGTCATCCAGGGGCCGGGCGAGAACGCCGGGGTGATCGACATCGGCGACGGGCTCGCCGCCGTGTTCAAGATGGAGAGCCACAACCACCCCTCCTTCATCGAGCCCTACCAGGGTGCCGCGACCGGCGTCGGCGGCATCATGCGCGACGTCTTCACCATGGGCGCGCGGCCGATCGCGAACCTCAACGCGCTGCGCTTCGGCGCGCCGGACCATCCCAAGACGCGCCACCTCGTCGCCGGCGTGGTCGCGGGCATCGGCGGCTACGGCAATTGCATGGGCGTGCCCACGGTGGGCGGGGAGTGCAACTTCCATCCCGCCTACAACGGCAACATCCTGGTCAACGCGATGACCGTGGGCCTGGCGCCGAAGGACCGCATCTTCTATTCGGCCGCGGCGGGCATCGGCAACCAGGTGGTCTATGTCGGCGCCAAGACCGGGCGCGACGGCATCCATGGCGCCACCATGGCCTCGGCCGAGTTCTCGGACGACAGCGAGGCCAAACGCCCGACCGTCCAGGTCGGCGATCCCTTCACCGAAAAACTGCTGCTCGAGGCGTGCCTGGAATTGATGGCGACCGACGCCATCGTGGCGATCCAGGACATGGGCGCGGCGGGACTGACCTGCTCGTCGGTGGAGATGGCGGACAAGGGCGGGCTCGGCATCGAGCTCGACCTCGACACGGTGCCGATGCGCGAGGCGGGCATGACTCCCTACGAGATCATGCTGTCGGAGAGCCAGGAGCGCATGCTGATGGTGCTGAAGCCCGGCACCGAGGCCGAGGCGCGCAAGGTCTTCGAGAAATACGAGCTCGACTTCGCGGTGGTGGGCCGGCTCACCACGACCGGCCGGCTGGTGCTGAAGCAGGGCGGGGTGACCGTCGGCGACATGCCGGTGAAGCCGCTGGTCGAGCAGGCGCCGCAATATGACCGGCCCTTCGTCGAGACGCCCAGGCCAGCCGCGATCGATCCGGCGTCGCTGCCCGCGGAGAAGAACCCGCTCGCGGCATTGCAGAAGCTGATGGGCTCGCCCGACCTCGCCAGCAAGCGCTGGATCTGGGAGCAGTACGACCATCTGGTGCGCGGCGACACGGTGATCCGCCCGGGCGGCGACGCGGCCGTCGTGCGCATCGGCGACGGGCCGAAGGGCCTGGCGGTCACATCCGACTGCACGCCGCGCTACTGCAGGGCCGAGCCGCGCACCGGCGGGGCGCAGGCCGTGGCCGAGGCCTGGCGCAATCTCTGCGCGGTCGGCGCGCGCCCGCTCGCCGTCACCGACAACCTCAACTTCGGCAATCCCGAGAAGCCGCCGATCATGGGCCAGCTCGTGGGCTGCGTGCAGGGCATGGGCGACGCCTGCCGCGCGCTCGACTTTCCGGTCGTGTCGGGCAATGTGTCGCTCTACAACGAAACCAACGGCGAGGCGATCCTGCCCACGCCGGTCATCGGCGCGGTCGGCCTGGTCGCCGACGTGGCCAAGGCCGTGACCATCGCGCCGAGGAAGCCGGGCGAGACGCTGGTGCTGCTCGGCGAGACCAGGGGCCGGATCGGCCAGTCGGTCTACCTGCGCGAGATTCTTGGCCGCGAGGATGGCGCGCCGCCGCCGGTCGATCTCAAGGCCGAGAAGCGCCACGGCGATTTCGTCCGCGAACTGATCGGCCAGGGCACGGTGTCGGCGTGCCACGACCTGGGCGACGGCGGGCTTCTGGTGGCGGCGGCCGAGATGGCGCTGGCGTCGGGTCGCGGCCTCGCCCTGGAACCGGGCCCGGCGGGCCTTGCCGCCGCTGCCTGGTGGTTCGGCGAGGACCAGGCGCGCTACCTGGCGGCCACGGCATCGCCCGACCAGGTGCTGGCAGCCGCCAAGGCGGCCGGCGTTCCGGCGATCCGGGTCGGCCAGGTCGGAGAAACCGGCGACCATGCCGCGTTGACACTGGCCGGGGCGGGGGCCATATCTTTGGCCGAGCTTCGCCGCGCCCACGAGGAATGGTTGCCGAACTACATGGCCGCGCCGGGGCTCAAGGGCCGAGGCTAAACCCGGAGCGGGAGTGCGGATTTCCATGCCGATGAACGCCGGCGAGATCGAGCGGCTGATCAAGGAATGCCTGCCCGACGCCGAGGTCAGGATCGAGGATCTGCGCGGGGACGGCGACCACTATGCCGCGCACGTCGTCTCGGCCGCGTTCAAGGGCAAGAGCCGGGTGCAGCAGCACCAGATGGTCTACCAGGCGTTGAAGGGCAGGATGGGCGGCGAGTTGCACGCCCTTGCGCTGCAGACCTCGCCGCCGCAGGATTGATCGCAACACGCGGCCGCGGGAACGGGCCGGCGCGAAAGAAAGGGTGAAGAAGCCATGTCGGTAGTCGATCGCATCAAGAGCGACATCAGCGAGAACGACGTCGTGCTGTACATGAAGGGCACGCCGATCTTCCCGCAGTGCGGATTCTCGGCCGCCGT
>JADLEG010000096.1 GCA_020846275.1 Alphaproteobacteria bacterium | reverse complement strand
GAGGGGGCCGAACATCTCGGCGATCATCAGCTCCGCGAATCCCAGGATCGCGTTCAGCGGCGTGCGCAGTTCGTGGCTCATATGCGCGAGGAAGCGCGACTTGGCGAGGTCCGCCGCAGCCGCTAGATCGCGCGCCTGGCGCAGCCGCGCGGCCTCCTCCTCGGCCTCGCGCTGGGCGGTCAAATCCCGCGTGATGCCGCGATAGCCGAGGAACCCGCCCTCCGCCGAATAGATCGGCTTGCCGCTATAGGACAGGTGGATCGTGCGACCATCGGCCGCCAAGGGCGAAAAATGCCGGTCGCGGAAGGTGCGGCGCTCCTCGAGCAGGGCATGCGCCGCCTGGCGTGCCGGATCGTCGGGCGCAATTTCCAGATTCGTCTTGCCGAGATAGGCCCGCGCCGGAAAGCCGGTGATCGCCTGGACGCTGTCGGACATGAACGTGATGCGAAAATCCTTGTCCATCTCCCAGAAGATGTTTGACGCCGCTTCGGCGAAGTCGCGGAAGCGCTGTTCGCTGTCGCGCAGCCGTTTCTCGGCCTCGACCAGCGCGGTCATGTCGCGCCCCGTGCCGCGATAGCCGCGGAACCGGCCGGCAGCGTCGAACAAGGGCCTGCCGCTGATGGTAAGATGGCGCTTCGAACCGTCCGGCGCGATACGGCTAAATCGGAAATCCACGAATGGGCTGTGCGCGGCAAGAGCAGCCTCGTGCGCGGCCCATTGCTCGTCACTGACGTCCAACGGACCGGTTTCGCGCCGCGTCTTGCCGTAATGCGCTTCCGCAGACATGTTGGACAGACGCATATTCCCGGACGAGATGAAGGTGAACCGGAGATTCTCGTCCTGCTCCCAGAACCAGTCGGACGCCGTCTCGGCGAAATCGCGGAAGCGCTGTTCGCTGTCCCGCAGCCGCTCCTGGGTCCACAAGATCGCGGCCTCGGTCTCCTTCTGCGTGGTGATGTCGACGCCGATGCTCAGCACCGCGCCCACGGTCCCGGCCGCGTTGCGGATCGGCACCAGTTGATTGAGCCAGGTGCGCTCGACCTCGTCGTTCTTGCCGGCCAGCCGGATTTCCTGCGGCGGGGTCGCCGCCCCCGTCTCCAGCACCGCGAGGTCGCGCGACCGAACGCGCGCCGCCGCCTCGGCGCCGAAGATCGTGCCGAGCGGCCTGCCGATCATCTCCTTCTGCGTCGTGCCGCAGAGCCGGGCGAACGCGCTGTTGACCAGCACATAGCGCGACTCCCGGTCGCGCACGGCGACCAGGGCGGGAAGCGCGTCGATCACCTGGCGGAGAAAACGCCGCGCCTCGACGAGCTCGGTGATGTCGCGCCCGGTGCCGCGATAGCCGGTGAACGCACCGGTCTTGTCGTAGACGGGCTTGGCGCTGACGCTGAAATGGCGCAGCCGCCCCTCGCGGTCGGCGCGCCCGAAGCGGAAATCGACCACCGGCCGTCGGGCGTTCAGGTCGGCCATATGCGCCGCCCAGGCCTCGTCGCTGACGTCGAGCAGCCCGTCCTTCGACGGCAGGCTTCCCATCATGTTGTCGGGATCCTCGCCGGTGCGCTGCTCCGTGCCCGCCGACAAGAAGGAGAAGCGCAATTCGCGATCGAGGCCCCAAAACCAGTCGGAGGAGACCTCGGCGTAGTCGCGGAACCGCTGCTCGTTGGCGGCCAGCTCGGCCTCGGCGCGCTGGCGGCGCCGGGTTTCGGTGACCAGCCGCCCGCGATCGCGAAAAGCCAGGTAGCAGACCGCCGCCAGGATGCCGACGACGATACCGATGAGGCTGTCGTAGGAGTGCTGGCCGGTCAGCGGATCGAAGACGGCCTCGACGTCAATGAAGAAAAACGTCCCCGACACGACGATGAGGATCGCGGCAGCGACGATCAGGTCGAGCTTGAAACTGACCTTCGGCGTGGACACGCCATCTTGGACGCCGCTCGAATCGCCGTTCCGGCCGAGCATCCTGCCTGTCTCCGGTGCGCGCGCGCCGAGCCCTCCAGGCCCGGTCAAGCCTGTGTGTCAAACAATGCCTAACGCGGCCTTAATCACCGCGGCCCAGGCGGGATGCTCGATCTGAAAATATTGTGTAAATTCAAATAGTTACTTTCGAATCGCCGACGGCCTATACAAACGCATAGGTAGCAATCACCCGGCCGGCCGCTCGCCCAGATCCTCCGCGATCATCAGCAGATAGCCATCGGGGTCCTGCACGAAGAAATGGCGGTGGCCGGTCTCGATATTCCCGACCCGGTACCATGCCTCGCGCACCGGTTCGTAGAGCGGCCAGCCCCGCGCCGTCACCGCGGCCAGCATCGCCGCGATGCCGGGCACGTAGATCTGGAACATCGCCCCCTGCCCCAGCGGCCTTTCCAGCGGCCCGGTTTCGTAGCGCCCATTGCGCTGGCACAGCATGACCTGGGCGCCGCCGGCCTGCTCCAGGTACACGAATCGCTCCGCCGGCCGGCGATAGGCGATCTGGAAGCCAAGCAGCCCGCACCAGAAGGCGACGCTGGTTTCCAGGTCGGTGACGCAGAGCTCGGGCACCAGCCGCGCCCAGCCCGTGCGGGGCGCCGCGCCGAGGTCCTCGCTCATCGCCAATCCCTCCCGGGAAAGCGCCGCGAGGCCGGCGCCGGCACGCGACAACCTGCCATAATTTCGCTATAGTCCGCCGCCATGTTGCTGCCCCTAAAAAATACAGAATCGCCATGAGAATCAGTCAGCTAGCCTCACGCCCGGTCCTCGGCGCGCTTTGCGCGCTGGCCGCCGCGCTGCTGTCCGCCTGCGGCGCCGACGAGCCCAAATACGTCGAGCGGCCGGTCGAGGAAATCTACAACGAGGCGATGAGCCAGCTTGGCCAGCGCAACTACGTCGCCGCCGCCAAGGCGTTCGACGAGGTCGAGCGCCAGCATCCCTACTCCATCTGGGCCACCAAGGCCCAGCTGATGGCGGCCTTCGCCTACTACCAGAAGAACCGCTACGACGAGGCGATCATCGCGCTGGACCGCTTCATCCAGCTGCATCCCGGCAACAAGGAGATCGCCTACGCCTACTACCTGAAAGGCCTCAGCTATTACGAACAGATCTCCGACGTCGGCCGCGACCAGAAGATGACCGACAACGCGCTGAAGTCGCTGCAGGAGATCGTGACCCGCTTCCCCGACAGCATCTACGCGCGCGACGCCAAGCTGAAGATCGACCTGGCGCGCGACCACCTGGCGGGCAAGGAGATGGAGATCGGCCGCTGGTATCTGAACCAGCGCCAGTACCTGGCCGCGATCGGCCGCTTCCGCTCGGTGATCGAGCAGTACCAGGTGACCACCCACGTGCCCGAGGCGCTGCATCGCCTGACCGAGTGCTACCTGGGCCTGGGCGTCAAGGAAGAGGCGCAGACGGCCGCGGCCGTGCTGGGCTACAACTACCCGGGCAGCCCGTGGTATCTGGATTCCTATGCGCTCCTCGAAGGCGTCGACCTGCGCCCGGACAAGAAATCGGGCTCCTGGCTCAGCAAGATCTTCTGACCGGTCGCGGCCGGCGGGCCCATGCTGACCGTCCTGTCGATCCGCGACGTCGTGCTGATCGACCGGCTCGACCTGCAGTTCGAATCCGGGCTGACGGCGCTGACCGGCGAGACCGGCGCGGGCAAGTCCATCCTGCTCGATTCCCTCGGCCTGGCGCT
>JADLEG010000095.1 GCA_020846275.1 Alphaproteobacteria bacterium | reverse complement strand
TGAATCCACGGGCCTGCAGCAGCGCGCCGAGGGACGCCGATGCGATGCCTTTGCCGAGGGAGGAAGCCACGCCGCCGGTGATGAAAATGAACCGCGTCATGGACCTAAATCCTACACGACCGGGCGCGTGCGGCGCCAATGGGAAAAACGACCGCGTCCGAACGCCTGGGCATGGCTGGAAAACGCTCGCGGAATGGCTCGGGTTTCGTCCGGTTTTCTAGCCTCCGATGGCCGGGGCGGCCGGTGATTCGCCCAGGCTTTCCGCCCTATTTCACCGGCGCGCTGGGGGCGGCCGGGGCCGCGGGTGCTTGCGGTGCGGCCGGTGCCGTGGTCGGGGCCTGGGTCGGCGCGTCCATGATCGACCGGCCGCGGCCGCCGGTCGCCAAAAGGGTCAGCGCCAGGCTCGAAACGATGAACAGAGCGGCCAGGACCGCCGTCGCGCGGGTCAGGACGTTGGCCGCGCCGCGTCCGGTCATGAACCCGCTCATGCCGCCGCCGCCACTGCCGCCACCGATGCCCAGGCCGCCACCCTCGCTGCGCTGGAGCAGGATGACGCCCACCATCGCGATCGTCACAAGCAGGTGAATTACGCTCAGTACGGCGATCAAGCTGGGCACTCCCTTGGCGGCCTGCGGGCGGCGTCTTGTAGCGGGTTCGGCCTTCCGGTGCCAGTAGCCAATCACGCCCGGATCTGGAACGGGAACCCATCGGATAAGTGGGGCTTGACTCCGGTGGCCGTCAAGGACGCGGCCGAGGCTCAGAGCCGGGCGTCCTGACGACGCAACTGGCCATGCCAGCCGAGAATTCGCTCGTCGGCGGTTACCAGTACGGCCTCCTTCGCGAGGGCGGTGGCAATGATGAACCGATCGGCTGGGTCCTTGTACGGCAGCGCAAGCGTCACCGCTGCCGCCGCGACCGCGCCATCCAGCGCGATTTCGCGCGTGCCCTTGTCCAGCATGCTCGCCCGCCACGCGACAACCGATTGCGGGAAGGCAACGCGGCGATCGCGTTCGAGCATTGCGCACTCCCAGAACGAGATCGCGCTGACGAAAACGCTTTCCTGCTGCCATTTCGCCCTGATCAGCGCCAAGGACTGCGAGCCCAACCGATCCGAACCGTCATCCAGCCAGATCAGCGCGTTGGTATCGAGCAGGATCACTTCAGGACTTCCCACTCGTCTTCGCCAACCGGCGACATGATGTCGCCGAGAATCTTGATCCGGCCCTTATGCATGCCAAACGGATCGCTGACGCGCTTCGTTCTCGACGGCACCAGTTCGACCACCGGCTTGCCGTTCTTGGTGATCGTGACGGCCTCGCCCGTCGTTGCGACCTCGTCCATGACAGCAAGGCACTTGGCCTTGAATTCCGACGCCTTCATGGTGCGCATTGCACTCTCCAATATGACCATGGTCATGACCATGGTCATATTATGCCTGGCGGAGGGAATTGTCACCCCTGCTCCAGGAACCCCGGCTTGCGATAGGCGGGGTCGGGGTGCGTGTAGAAGCCTTGCCCCGACGCGACGCCCAGCTTGCCTGCCTTCACCATCGCCTCGAGGAATTCCGGCGGCCGGTCGCGCGGGTCGCCTGATGCCTCGTAGTAGATGCGCTCGACCGACAGGATCGTATGCAGGCCGATGTCGTCCATCAGGCCGCAGGGGCCCATCTTGGTGCCGAAGCAAAGCATCCAGGCGCGGTCGATCGATTCCGGCGTCGCATAGCCCTCGGCGATCTGGCGCAGTGCTTCCTGCTTGATCACCCGCCATAGGCGGTTGAAGGAATAGCCGAGCTGCTCGCGGTGCGTCTCGATCGGGATCATCCCGATATGGCGCGCCCAAGCCATGGCAAAGGTCTTGGTTTCCGCGGCGGTCGATGCCGAGGCCATCAATTCGGTCAGCCGTTCACGGCGCGGGTCGGTGAAATTCAGGTTGAAGAACCGCTCCGGCCGGCCCGATGCCGCCGCCAGCGGCGTGCAGGTGATCGACGATGCGTTGGAGCCCTGGTAGGCGTCCGCCGGCGCCCTGCGGCCGAGTTCGCCATGCACCGCCTGTTTGAGGGCGAGCTTCTCCGGCACGTTCTCGAAGACGAGCTGCACGCGGGACAGCGCGGCATCCAGCGATGGCGCGGCCGTCAGGTGCGACGCCACCCGCTCCCGCTCCGCGCCGCCGCTCCAGCCGAGCGCGCGCTCGATCGACTCCGCGGCCTTCCCCGGCTCGCTGTCGAAAAGACGCGTCGCCAGTCCGGCGCGCGCGCAGGCCCAGGCGACCTTGGTGCCCATGACGCCCGCGCCGATGATGGCGACCGGGCGGCTGGGATCGAACGATGGGTACATGGTGCGTATCTCCTTCCGGCCTGCGGACTCAGGCGGCCAGCACCATCTTCCAGAACGCGTCGGCGTCCAGGCTGGCCCCGCCCACCAGAAGCCCGTCGACGCCCGGCGTCGCCAGCAGGGTCTTCGCATTGGCGGCATTGGCCGACCCGCCATAGAGCAGGCGGATGGGTGCGTCCAGCGTGGTGCGCAGGTGCTTGTGCGCCTCCTCGATGTCTTGAGGCGTGGGGGTCAGGCCGGTGCCGATCGCCCAGACCGGCTCGTAGGCCACGACGACGGTCTCGGGCGTCGCCGCGGACGGCAGCGACCGCTCGACCTGGCCGCCGATCACCGACAGGTGCTGCCCGGCGCGGCGCTGCTCCGCGCTCTCGCCGACGCAGACGATCGGGATCAGGCCGCATCGCAGCGCGGCCTCGGCCTTGGCCCGGACCTGCGCGTCGCTCTCGCCATGGTTCGCGCGGCGCTCGGAGTGGCCGACGATCACATGCCGGCAGCCCAGCTCGGCCAGCATCGGCGCGGCGATGTCGCCGGTATGCGCACCCTTTTCCGCCTGGTGGCAGTCCTGCGCGCCGAGCGCGATCGGCGAGCCCGCCAGCACCTTGCCCACCGCGGCGAGCAGGGTCGCAGGCGGGCACAGCGCGATGTCGGGCAGCGGGCGCTTGGTGCGCAGCGCGCGTGTCCGCAACGCCTTGGCGCGGGCCAGCCCGTCGGCCATCAGCCCATTCATCTTCCAGTTTCCGGCGATCAGTCGGCGCAGTTCGGCCATGGGTACCTCCGCGGCGCTTCCCTACCAGGAAACGCCGGAAGGCGCGAGAACCGGGCGGACGCTAGGAGGCGGGAGAGCCGGCCGCCGATTGCAGATAGTTCTGCAGGCCCATCTTCTCGATCGATTCGAGCTGCGTCTCGAGGAAGTCGATGTGCTCCTCGGTCTCCGCCAGGATGTGGCGCGGCACGTCGCGCGACACATAGTCGCTGGCCTGCTCGCAGGCGCCGATCGCGAGAACCAGGTCCGACCGGCTGCCGCGCTCGAGCTCGAGATTGCCCTTGAGCCCCTCGGAAACGTTCTCGCCGATCTTCAGCCGGCCCAGGTCCTGAAGGTTCGGCAGGCCTTCGAGCAGCAGGATGCGCTCGACCAGGCTGTCGGCATGCTTCATCTCGTCGATCGATTCTTCGTACTCGTGCTTGGCGAGTTTCTCGAAGCCCCAGTTCTTCCACATGCGGGCATGCAGGAAGTACTGGTTGATCGCGGTCAGTTCGTTGAGCAGAACCTTGTTCAGGTGTTTGATAACAGACTTGTCGCCCTTCATTCCGTCATCCCTCGCGTGGGCCGCGGGTCTTCACCCCGGAGATCCAGCTAGCATTGCTCGGACCCCGTGCGAGCGCGAGCTTTATCGCCAGGCAGACGGTCGCCCCGGCCACGCCGAGCAGGATGCAAATGAGGAGCAGTACCTGCACGCCCTACCCCATTTCGCCCCTGGGGCCTCAGTCGGCCGCGTCCGCCAGGGGCGGCATGGCGCGGCGGCGGGCGGAACGGACCATGCGGCAAAGATCGGGTACGCATTTGCCGCAGTTCGGCTTTTCACCGACCCGGCGGAATACGTCGGATACCGAGCCGCATCCCTGGTCGATCGCGTGGCCGATCTGGCGGTCGGTGATGGCGTTGCAGATGCAGACATACATGATCGCGGGCTGCCATGTAACAATGCGACTGACTTGCAGTCGCGCGAAGCTACAGGAAACAGGACTCGGGGTCAATGTCGCGGTGATCGGCGCTCGCCTGGCTTGCCGACCGGGAATGGCAGCAACGGCCGGTAGCGGCCGGAATTTCCGGTTGCGAGCCTTTGGACCCCCCGCTATCATGCCGGCAACGGGAGAGGCGCGACAAAATCATTTTATACCAATAACTTAACGCCCGTTCTTCAGGTCACATGCTGCAATCCATCCGCACGACGGCGACGTCCTGGGTCATCAAGGTCCTGTTTATCCTGCTGATCGCGAGCTTCGCGGTGTGGGGTATCGGCGATATCTTCCGTGGCCCGGGGCAGCAGGCCATCGTCGCCAAGGTCGGCGACACCTCGATATCGGTGGCCGACCTCAACACCGAGTTCCGCACCCAGTTGGACCGGCTTCGTCCGGTTTTCGGCGGCCAGCTCGACGCCGACAAAGCGCGCCAGCTTGGCCTGCTCGACCGCGCGCTGGACATGCTGGTCGGCGAAGCCCTGATGCAGCAGGAGATCAAGCGGCTGGGCATCGCGGTGTCGGAGGATTCGCTCCGCATGCGCATCGCCCAGGTGCCGGGGTTCCGCAACGAGGGCGGGCTGTTCGATCCGAACCGCTTTCGCGCCGTGCTGCGCGCCAACGGCCGCAGCGAGGCTGAGTTCGTGTCGACCCTGCGGCGCGACATGGCGCGCGACCAGCTGGCCGGCACGCTCGCGGCGGGTATCCGCACGCCGACGACGCTGTCGGACACGATCTATCGCTACCGCAACGAAAAGCGCGTCGCGGACTACGTGACGCTCGAGGCGGCGAAGATGCCGGAGCCGAAGGCGCCGGACGAAGCCGAGCAGAAGGCCTATCTCGACAAGCACAAGGAGCTCTTCTCCACGCCGGAGTTCCGCGCGTTCGAGATGGTGCGCGTCGATCCGGCCAAGCTGGCCGCCGACTTCAAGGTGCCCGACGAGCGGCTGAAGGAGCTCTACGAGCAGCGCATCGGCGATTTCAAGCGGCCGGAACGGCGCACCGTGCTGCAAATGTCCTTCGCCGACGAGGCGACGGCCAAGCGCGCGGCGGACGAGCTGGCCCAGGGCAAGGACTTCCTGGCCGTCGCCAAGGAAGTCGCGAACCAGGACGAGAGCGTGGCGAAGCTGGGCGCCGTGTCGCGCGACGAGTTGGCCAAGCTGCTGCCCGCGCTGGCAGGCCCCACCTTTGATCTCACGGCCGGCGGCACCACGCCGCCGATCAAGACCGCGCTGGGCTGGAACATCGTCAAGGTCGAAACGATCGAGCCGGCGAAGACCGACAGCCTGGACGAGGCGCGCCCGCGCCTGCTGGCCGATCTCGCGCGCGACGCATCGCCCGACGCGGTGACGCGCCTGGCCAACAAGTTCGACGACGAGCGCGCGGGCGGCGGCTCGATGGAAGACGCGGCCAAGCGCGCGGGGCTGGAAGCGATCAAGGTCGCCGCGATGGACCGCGAGGGCCATGGTCCGGACGGCAAGCTGGTTGCCGCCCTTCCGCCGGGCGGCGTGGTCGAGCGCGCGGTGTTCGAGACCGCGGCGAACGGCGACAGCCCGATGCTGGAGACGAGCGACGGCGGCGCGGTATTCGTTCGGGTCACGTCCGTGACCCCGCCGGCCCTGAAACCCTACGCGCAAGTGCGCGACCAGCTCGTCCAGGCGATCGGGTCCGAGCGCCGCATGACGGCCGCCCGCGAGGCGGCCGAGGCAATGCGCGACAAGATCAAGGCGGGGGCGACGCTCGCGGCCGCGGCCGGCGACGGCGCGGAGATCAAGTCCACCCAGCCCTTCACGCGCGACGACCGGGCTGCCTTCGGGCGCCCCGCGGCCTCGCTGGTGGGTGACCTCTTCAAGCTGAAGCCCGGCGAGCCGACGGTCAGCCAGACCAGCGGCGGCTATATCGTGGCGCAATTGAAGACGGTCGTGCCGGCCGATCCGGCCGCCGATACGGCCGGCGTCACCCAGGTGGCGGATTCGCTGCGCCAGTCGATCGGGACCGACGTCTATGCGCAATTCAACAATGCGCTGCGGGACCGCTTCGGGGTCGACGTGAAGCAGTCGGTCATCGACCAGATGTTCAAGTAAACGCCGCGTTCCGCAGGCCGTTCCTCCGCGCATAGAGAGCCATGATCGTCGCGCCCGTCGCTGCCGACGGGAACCATCGTGCGACCCGCCCATTGACCGGTGGCGGCGGGTCCGCGGAGAACGATCATGCTGCGTTTCATCGGCTTCGTCCTTTCGCTGTGGCTGATCGTGGGCGGCCCGTTCAGCCCGATGTCGATGGCCGAAGTGCCGGCCGGCGACCCGCCGCAGACCGCGGCAGGCAAGAAGCCGCCGCCTTCGAAAAAGGACGGGCCGGCGCACGAAACCAACGCGCCCGGGCCGCAGCCGCAAATGGCGCCCTCCGCGGAGCCGAAGCCTGGCCAGTTCGACAACCTCAGGCAGCCCGAGCGGAAGACTGCGGACTGACGCCGCCACGGCGCCGGACCCGCTGCTCGTACCACGCGTTTTCCTTCCCCATCATTCGATGCCCTCTTTGGGACAGGGGCGCAGCGCGGCGGTTGCGCCGCCTTGCCCCTGGACATCGCGCGCCAATCCGGATACCAAGCCATCCCTCGGGGCATTCGCTGGCCCCGGCCGTACGGGCGTCCAAACCCGCGCGCGACATAGCCCAAAGGACCCGCCGCCATGCATCCTTCGTTCGACGACTTCGCCGCCGTCTATCGGTCCAAGCGGTCGCAGGTCGTCTGGACGCGGTTGGTCAGCGATCTCGAAACACCCGTCTCCGCCATGCTGAAGCTCGCCGAGGGCCGGGCGAACAGCTTTCTGTTCGAATCCGTCGAGGGCGGCGCGGTGCGCGGGCGCTATTCGATGATCGGACTCAGGCCCGACCTGATCTGGCGCTGCCGCGGCGACCGCGCCGAGGTCAACCGCCGCGCGCTGGCGGGCGACGACACCGGCTTCGAGCCGCATGGCGAGGGTGCGCTCGACTCCCTGCGCGCGATCATCGCCGAGTCGCGCATCGACATCCCCAAGGGCCTGCCGCCGATGGCCTCGGGCCTGTTCGGGTACATGGGCTACGACATGGTGCGGCTGATGGAGCGCCTGCCCGACAAGAACCCGGACATGCTGGGCATCCCGGATGGCATGTTCTTCCGTCCCACGGTGGTGGCGATTTTCGACACGATCGAGGATTCGGTGACGGTGGTGACGCCGGTCTTTCCCGATGCCGAGATGGGCGCGCGCGCCGCCTACGACCGGGCCTGCGAGCGGCTGAACGAGGTGGTGCTCGACTTCGGCCGCTCCCTGCCCCACCGGCGCGAGCCGGTCGCCGATACCGCGGTGCTGCCGCCGACCAGCTCGAACACGACGCGCGAGCAGTACCACCAGATGGTCGAGCGGGCGAAGGAGTATATCCGCGCCGGCGACGCGTTCCAGGTCGTGCCGTCGCAGCGCTTTTCCGTGCCCTTTCGCCTGCCGCCCTTCGCGCTCTACCGCGCCTTGCGCCGCCTCAACCCGTCGCCCTTCCTGTTCCATCTCGACTTCGGCGGCTTCGCGATCGTGGGATCGAGCCCCGAGCTGCTGGTGCGGCTGCGCGACGGCAAGGTGACGATCCGGCCGATCGCCGGCACCCGCAAGCGCGGCGCGACGCCCGAGGAGGACAAGGCGCTGGCCGAGGACCTGCTGTCCGATCCCAAGGAGCGCGCCGAGCACCTGATGCTGCTCGACCTCGCGCGCAACGACGTGGGGCGCGTGGCCAAGATCGGCACGGTGCGCGTGACGGAGAAGTTCGAGATCGAGCACTACTCGCACGTCATGCACATCGTCTCGAACGTCGAGGGCGAGATCAACCCCGACTACGACGCGATGGACGCGCTGATCGCGGGCTTTCCCGCCGGCACGGTCTCCGGCGCGCCGAAGGTGCGCGCGATGGAGATCATCGACGAGCTGGAGGTCGCGCGGCGCGGCGTCTACGCGGGCTGCATCGGCTATTTCGCCGCCAACGGCACGATGGACAACTGCATCGCGCTGCGCACCGCCGTGCTGAAGGACGGGATCATGTACGTCCAGGCCGGCGGCGGCGTGGTCGCCGACAGCGATCCCGAGGCCGAGTACCAGGAGACGATCAACAAGTCCCGCGCGCTGATCCGCGCCGCCGAGGAGGCGGTCCGGTTCGCGTCAGGGCGGGGATGATCGCCGACCTACAGCCGCTGCACCAGCCAGGGCAGGAAGATGTCCATCCGGTAATCGACGTCGGTGTGGTTGTCGTCGTACTCCTCGTAGACATGGTCGATGCCGAGCCGGGTCAATTCGCGGTGCAGGCGGCGCATGCCGAAATGGATGCGGAACTGGTCGTGGTCGCCGCAATCCATGTAGAGGCCCTTCAGCCGGCGCAGGCTCGCCTCGCACTCGTCGGCCAGCAGCGACGGGTCGTAGCTGAGCCAGTTGGCCCAGCGCTCGGGGATGCGCTCGGCCGTGTGCAGGTCGCAGGGCAGCCGGATGTTGAGATAGCCGGACGGGTCGGGATCGAAATGCGCGCCCATCGCGATGAACATGCGCGCATGGCGCTCGCGCTCGGTCACCTTGTTGGCGGATTCGAAATGGTCGAAGAACGCCTTCACGTCCATCTTGTGCCCGCGCAGCACGTCGAGAGCGACGTACATCTCGGGCAGCTGCAGCGCGTCGAAACCCATGTCTCCCGAATTGCACGCGGCCACGGCCCAGAAGCCGCCGTGATGCATCGCGTGCCAGATCGCGCCGTAGCCGCCCGAGGACTTGCCGAAGCAGCCGCGCCGTCCCTCGCCGCCGCAGTTGAAGCGCTGCTCGACGAAGGGCACGATCTCCTGGATCAGGTAGTCCTCGTAGCGCCCGGTGCCGGCGCTGTTGATGTACTGGTTGCCGCCGACGCGCGTGATGCAGTCGGGAAACGCGACGACGACGCGGCCGAGCGCGCCGCTGCCGACCAGCCGGTCGAGCCGCTCCGGAACGTTCTCGCCGATATTTTTCCAGTTGGTGTGGCCCATGCCCGAGCCGCCCCAGCCCGGCATGTCGACCAGCAACGGCAGGCGCTCGCCCTCGGTCCACCCGGCCGGCGTCCAGACATGCAGCTCGCGCCGGGCCGGGTCGCCCAGCGGGTTGTTCGCCAGAACGTCCGAGTTGTGGACCAGGCGGTGAACGGTTCCCTCGGCGTAGTCCCTCGATCGACGCATATTGCTCCCTCGCGACATTTTGGCGCCGGTGCTTGATCGCCGGCCATGCTAGACTAAATCCATCTTATGAGATCGCCCACGTCCATGCATGCCGGCGCTGCTCTTCTCGCCATATTGCTTGGCGCGGTGCCGGCGCTTGCCGACAACGCCGGCAACACGGCGCGATCGGCCTTGAGCGACTGCCTGAAGTCCCTGCCGGCCAGCAAGCTCAACGACGAGAAGGCGATCGGCGAATGCCTGGATCGCGCCCAGCGCGCCGCCGAGCAGCAGGACAAGCGCCGGGGCGATATCGAGTTCCAGCGCCAGCTCGACCAGATGGACCGGATGATCGAGCGCACGACGCGCGGGTCGCGCCGCCCTTGAGGCGCGCTATTTCTCGCGCACCCGGCACAAGGTGAGATCGACGCCCTGGTCGCTGGCGTACCACAGGGCCAGCACCGTCGCGTCGGCCTGGGCCTTGTTGGGGTGGCGCCCCATCAGCGCGGTCAGCGTGTCGATCTCCACGGGCAGGGCGCTGACCGCATAGCCCTTGTCCTTCAGCGCCCGCTCGCCCGCCGACACGATCTGCTGGGCGCGGTCGGGCTCCTCCTCGGCGAAGCGCCAGCGGTACATCTCGTGTCCGCGGCACCCGTAGCCCAGCGAGTCGACCAACTGCAGGGCCAGGGTCTCCTGCTCCTGGTCGGTCGAGCGCTGCGGCTTCTCCGCGAACGCCAGCTTGCCGATGCCCGACACCGAGACGCCAGCCCCGCCCGTGGCCGGCCGGGGTGGCGCGGTCTGTTGCGCCAGGGCGGGCGTTGCGCAGATCGCGACGGCGAGCATTGCGGCTGCGATCAAGCGGCGGCGCATGTCAGCTCCGGCCCTGGCCGCGGCGCACCACGGCGGAGATCGGGGCAAGCGTCAGCCCCTGCTCGGCGAGGCCCGGCAGCCAGCGCTCCAGCTCGTCCAGCGTGCGTTCGTGCGGATGGCCGATCGCGATCGCCGCACCGCCGCGCCTGGCGATGCGCTCGATATCGGCGAGGCGTGCGCGGACCGAGCCGGTGATCTGCTCGTGGTCGATGAACACGTCGCGCGAGCTGGTGGCGAGGCCGAGGTGCGTGGCGACCAGGGCGGCCACGGTGTCCTTGGTCGTGCGCGAGTCGATGAACAGCAGGCCCTGCTCGCGCAGTTCCTCCAGCACCGGCAGCATGGCGTTGGCGTCGGCGGTCATCCGGCTGCCCATGTGGTTGTTCACCCCGACATAGCCGTCAAAGCGGCCGAGATTCAGCGCCAGGCGGCGCATCAGCTCGGGCCGCGCCAGGCGCGTGGTCAGCGCGTCCGGCCCCGGGTTCTCCTGGGGCGAGACCGGCTCCATCGGCAGATGCACCATCAGCTCGTGACCGCGCCGCCGCGCCTCCTCGGCCTGGCGGGCAACCTCGGGCGCATAGGGCAGGAACGAGATGGTCAACGGCCCGGGCAGGCGCAGCGCGCGCGATGTCCGCGCGCGGTCGATGCCGGCGTCGTCGATGATGATCGCCACGAGCTTAAGCGACGGCCGATCGACGAAGGGCACCGCGTTCAGCCGCCAGGTGGCCGTCGCGCCGTCGCCGATGCGGGGACCGGGCCGCCTGCTCTCCTCCAGCTCGGGGCCGGGCGTCAGCGCGGCGAGCTGCGGCTGCTCGACCGGCTTCGGCGGCTCAGGCGCGATGCCCGGCTCGCCTTGTGGAGGCGCGGCCGCGACCGGCGTTGGCTCGCTTGATGCAGGTGAGGCCTCTAGCGGCGACGCCTCGGCCGTAACCGGTTCGGCCGCGGCAGGCTCGACGACGTCGGGCGCGTCGGTGAACTCGCGGCGCATCGACACCGGTATGTCGACCGGCGGCGTATCGCGGGCGGCCGGCTCCGGCTCGGTGGTACCCGCGGCAGGCGGCAGGCTGGCGAGCCAGACCGCGACGGCGGGCGCCGGCACCTCGCCCGGGTCCATGGCCGAGGACCAGCCCTCGGCGCCGAAATAGCCGATCGCGCCGCCGGCCAACAGCGCGCCGGCCAGCAGCGTCGGCCGCTTCCACCTGCCTCGCGTCAGCATGTCCCGGCCGGTCCCCCGTTCGTCTCAGCCCGCGCGCAACACCAGCACCGCCAGCATCGCGACGCCCAGCACGATACGATAGATCGCGAAGGGGATAAAACCGCGCCGGCCGACGAAGTCGACCAGCCAGCGGACCACCAGCATGCCGGCGAAGAATGCCGCCACGAATCCGACGGCGATCACCAGCAACACGCTGTCGTTGAGCGAATCGCGGTTCTTGTAGAGGTCATAGACCGTGGCACCCAGCATGGTCGGGATCGACAGGAAGAACGAAAACTCGGTCGCCGGCCGCCGCCCCGCCCCCAGCACCAGCGCCCCCATGATCGTGGCGCCCGAGCGGCTGACGCCCGGGATCATCGCCAGGGCCTGGCAGAACCCGACCGCCAGCGAAAGCCAGAACGGGAACTCGTCGACATGCCGGTAGACCGTGGCGGGGCGCGCGCGCTCGATCACGATGATGACGAAGGCGCCCAGGATCAGCGACGCGCAAACCACCCAGGGCGAGAACAGCACGTCCTTGATGATCCGGTGGAACAGAACGCCCAGCACCACGGCCGGCAGGAAGGCCAGCAGCACGTTGATCGCGAACCGCCACGCCTCGCGCTCGCGCTGGATCATGCCGATCGCGGTGTCGATCAGCTTGACCCGATAGACCCAGCAGATCGCGAGGATCGCGCCGAGCTGGATCGCCACCTCGAACACCTTGCCCGGCGGTCCCTTGAATCCAAGCAGGTCCACCAGCAGGATCAGGTGGCCCGTCGAGGAGACGGGAATGAACTCGGTCAGTCCCTCGATCACGCCAAGGAACGCCGCCTTGGCGAGCGTGACCGGATCCATGCGCACTCCGTCCAGATGCTGTAGGGGAAATATCCCTACATCACGAGATACGGTGTGGGAAGGGGCATGCTGGCGTGGCTCCCCGATTTCCGGTAATGTTTCCGGAAATCCAGGAGTGATCGATGCCGGATGGAAGCCGACGCATTCTTGCCAATCATCGCCGCCGCCAGAAACGGCGCGGCTTGGCGCGAGTCGAGGTGCAGGTCCCGAAGAAGGACGCCGCGTTGCTGCGGGCGGTTGCCCGGCAGTTGCGTTCGGACGACGCCAGCGACTTGCGCGCGCAACTCGCCGCCGCAACCGCATCTGCCGCGGCGGTCGGATCGATTCTCGATCTGCTGGCCTGCGACCTGCCCGACGAGGCGTTCGAGCCCATGCTCCAGCGCGATCGACGGTTGTCGCGGCCGGTCGATCTCTGACGTCCGGACGGCATGAGCTACCTGCTCGACACCAACGTTTTGTCCGAATTGCGCAAGGCAAGGCGCTGCGATCCGGCGGTCGCCGCCTGGGCGAGCGCACGCGCGCCACGCGAACTCTTCACCAGCGTCCTCGTGATCGGCGAGATACGCAAGGGGATCGAGCTGCGGGGCCGCGTCGATGCGGCACAGGCGAACGTGCTGGAACGATGGCTTGCCGCCGTCCTGTTGACGTTCCAGGGGCGCATCCTGCCGGTCGATCGGGTCGTGGCCGAGGATTGGGGTCGCTTGAATGTTCCCGCTCCCCTGCCGCCGATCGATGGCCTGCTGGCCGCCACCGCACGCGTCCATGGCATGACACTGGTCACGCGCGATATCGATATCCTCGCGGCGAGCGGCGTGCGCGTGCTCGATCCCTTCGTCGCGGGCTGAGCTGGCGCCTACTCCGCGGCCTGCCGTTCCGTGGGGGCCGGGCGCCAGCGCAGCACCGGCTTGCGGGCGGCCAGCGTCTCGTCCAGGCGGCGGCGCGGGGTCAGGCGCGGGGCATGGTGGAAGAAGTCGGCGTCGCCCTTCTTGGCGCGCTCGGCCAATCCGCGCATCACGGCGATGAACTGGTCGAGCGTTTCCTTGGTCTCGCTTTCCGTCGGCTCGATCAACAGCGCCCCGTGCACGACCAGCGGGAAATACATGGTCATCGGATGGAAGCCCTCGTCGATCAGCGCCTTGGCGATGTCGAGCGTGCTGACGCCGCTGCCGTTGAGGAAGCGGTCGTCGAACAGCGCCTCGTGCATGCACGGCCCGGGGAACGGCGCCGTCATCACCTCGCCCAGCCGCGCCTGCACGTAGTTGGCGTTCAGCACCGCGTCCTCCGACGCCTGGCGCATGCCGTCGCTGCCGTGGCTCATCATGTAGGCAAGCGCGCGCACGAACATGCCCATCTGGCCGTGGAAGGCCTTCAGCCGGCCGAAGGTCTTGGCGCCCTCGCCCTTCGCCTCCTCCACGAGCCTGAAGCCGTTCGGCCCGTGCACGACGAAGGGTAGCGGCGCATAGGGGGCCAGCGCGGCCGACAGCACGACCGGACCGCTGCCCGGCCCGCCGCCGCCATGCGGCGTCGAGAAGGTCTTGTGCAGGTTGATGTGCATGCAGTCGATGCCCAGGTCGCCCGGCCGCACGCGCCCGACGATGGCGTTGAAGTTCGCGCCGTCGCAGTAGAAATACCCGCCGGCCGCGTGCACCGCCTTGCCGATCTCGACGATGTCGTTCTCGAACAGGCCGCAGGTATTGGGGTTGGTGATCATGATGCCCGCGACGTGCGGGCCCAGTTCCTTCTTGAAGGCGTCGAGGTCGACGCGCCCGCGCTCGTTCGCCGGGATCGCCTCGACCGCGTAGCCGCAGGCGGCGGCCGTGGCCGGGTTGGTGCCGTGGGCGGATTCGGGCACCAGGATCACCTTGCGGGCATGATCGCCCTTGGCCTCGTGCGCGGCCTTGATCGCCATCACGCCGCACAGCTCGCCCTGCGCGCCGGCCGCCGGCGACATGGCGACGGCCGGCATGCCGGTGAGCGTCTTCAGCCAGTGCGCCAGGGTATCGATCAGCGCCAGCGCGCCCTGCACGGTCGAAACGGGCTGCATCGGATGCAGGTCGCCCAGGCCCGGCATGCGCACGGCCTTTTCGTTCAGCCGGGGGTTGTGCTTCATCGTGCAGGAGCCGAGCGGATACATGCCGGCATCGATCGCGAAGTTCTTCTGGCTGAGGCGCGTGTAATGCCGGATCGCCTGCGGCTCGCTAAGGCCCGGCAGGCCGATCGGCCCGCGCCGCTCGACGCCGCCCATGCGGCTCTTGACCTTGGGCGGGTCGGGAAGGTCGACGCCGCAGCGCCCCTCGACGCCCTGCTCGAAGATCAGCTTCTCCTCGAGCTGCAGGCCGCGATTGCCGGTGATGGTGCCGTGGGGATTGCTCATCGCACGGCCTCCTTCAGCGCGGCGGCAAGTGCCGTCATGTCTTCTCCGGTATTGGTTTCGGTCGCCGCGACGAGCAGCAGGTCCGCGAGTTCGGGCCGGCCCGGATAGAGGCGCGAAACCGGCACCCCGCCCAGGATGCGCTTCGCCGCCAATTTCTCCGCGACCTCGGCGGCCGATTTCCCGTTCAGCGACACCGTGAACTCGTTGAAGAAACTGTCGTTGACGACCTTGACGCCGGCGCCCTTCTCCAGCCGATCGGCAAGCTCCGCGGCCTTGGCGTGGTTGAGGGCGGCAAGCCGGGTGAAGCCCGTCTCGCCCAGCAATGTCAGGTGGATCGTGAAGGCAAGGCTGCACAGGCCGGAGTTCGTGCAGATGTTGCTGGTGGCCTTCTCGCGCCTGATATGCTGCTCGCGCGTGGACAGCGTCAGCACGAAGCCGCGCTGCCCGTCGGCGTCCACGGTCTGGCCGCACAGCCGCCCGGGCATCTGGCGCACGAACCTGTCGCGCGTCGCGAACAGGCCGACATAGGGCCCGCCGTAGCCGAGCGCGACGCCGAGCGACTGGCCCTCGCCGGCCACGATGTCGGCGCCCATCTCGCCCGGCGGCTTGACGGCGCCCAGCGATACGATCTCGTTGACCACGACGATCAGCAGCGCGCCCTTGGCATGGCACGCCTCGCCCAGCTTTGTGTAGTCGCGCACCTGGCCGAAGAAGCCGGGGTTCTGCACGACGACGCAGGAGGTCTTGTCGTCGATCCGCGCGGCCAGGTCCTCGTTCGCGCGCGGATCCGGCGGCAGGAAGTCGACGGCGAAGCCCAGGTACCGCGCATGCGTGGCGACGACCTCGCGGTAATGCGGATGCAGGTTGCCGGACACCACGGCGCGCTCGCGCCGGGTGACGCGGTTCGCCATCATCACGGCCTCGGCCGTGGCCGAGGCGCCGTCGTACATCGAGGCGTTGGCGACGTCCATGCCCGTCAGCAGCGCCACCTGGGTCTGGAACTCGAACAGGTATTGCAGCGTGCCCTGCGACACTTCGGGCTGGTAGGGCGTGTAGCTGGTCAGGAATTCGCCGCGCTGGATGAGGTGGTCGACCGCGGCCGGGACATGGTGCCGATAGGCGCCCGCGCCCAGGAAGCTCGGCGCCGACGAGGTGCCGATGTTCCGCGCGGCGAAGCCGGCGATGGCGCGCTCGACCTCCAGCTCGCCTTGCTGCGGCGGCAGGTCCACGCTCTGCTTCAGGCGCACGGCCTCGGGCACGTCGCGGAACAGGCTGTCGATCGAGGGCACGCCGATCGCCTGCAGCATCGCGCGGCGGTCGGCATCGGTATGGGGCAGGTAGCGCATCGCCGGCGGGCTCCCTAGAGCGTCTTCAGGAAGGCGTCGTAGGCCGCGCGGTCCATCAGGCCGCTCAACTCGCCCGCGTTGCCGAGCTTGAGCTTGAAGAACCACGCCCCGCCCTCGGCCTCGGCATTGACCTTGGCGGGATCGTCGACGATCGCCTGGTTGATCGCCGTCACCTCGCCCGAGACGGGCGTGTAGACCTCGCTGGCCGCCTTCACCGACTCCACGACGGCGGCGTTGTCGCCCTTGGCGACCTTCTTGCCCACGACGGGCAATTCGACGAACACCACGTCCCCGAGCTGGCCCTGCGCGTAGTCGGTGATGCCGACCGTGCCGACGCCGCCGTCGACCTCGATCCACTCATGGTCCTTGCTGAACTTCCGTTCGGGCATCTGTCGCGTTCCTTCCAGGTATGGCTCTCAAATTGAGTTCGTCATGGCCGCGCTTGTCGCGGCCATCCACGCTTAGTCACCCCCGGTGATAGCGATGCGGCGCGAAGGGCATGGCGGCCACGCGCGCCGGCAGCTTCTGGCCGCGGACCAGCGCATGGACCGTCGTGCCGATGGCGGTGTTCGCCGCGCTTACGTAGCCCATCGCGACCGGGCCGTTGACGCTGGGGCCGAAGCCGCCGCTGGTGATCTTGCCGATGACGGTGCCGGAAGCATCGGCGATCTCGGTACCCTCGCGCGCGGGCGCGCGGCCCTCGGGCCTGATGCCCACGCGCAGCTTCGTGGTGCCCTGGGCAAGCTGCTTCTGCACGATCGCGGCCCCGGGAAAGCCGCCCTCGGCGCGGCGACGCTTGGAGATGGCCCAGGTGAGCGCTGCCTCCACCGGCGTCGTGGTGGCATCGATGTCGTGCCCATAGAGGCACAACCCCGCCTCCAGCCGCAGCGAGTCCCGCGCGCCCAGGCCGATCGCCTGCACGCCCGGCTCGGCCAGCAGCTTGCGGGCCAGCCCCTCGACCGCGTCGTTGGCGACGGAGATTTCGTAGCCGTCCTCGCCGGTATAGCCCGAGCGCGTGACGAAGGCCGGCACGCCCGCAACCTTGATGTAAGCGCCCGACATGAAGGCCATCGCCGCCGCCTCGGGCGCATGGCGCGCCATCACGGCGGCGGCCGTCGGGCCTTGCAGCGCGATCAGCGCGCGATCGGTCAGCGGCTCCACCGCGCTGCCCAGGTGCTTGTGTAGATGCGCGGTGTCGGCGTCCTTGCACGCCGCGTTGACCACGACGAACAGGTGGTCGTCGAACCGCGTGACCATCAAGTCGTCCAGGATGCCGGCCCGCTCGTCGGTGAACATGGAGTAGCGCATGCGGCCGGTCTTCAACGCCTGCAGGTCGCCGGGCACCAGTTCCTCGAGACGCTTGGCCGCATCCGCGCCTTTGATACGGAGCTGGCCCATGTGCGACACGTCGAACACGCCGGCGGCGGCGCGGGTGTGCAGGTGCTCCTTCAGGATGCCCAGCGGGTATTGCACCGGCATGTCGTAGCCGGCGAACGGGACCATCTTGGCGCCGAGTTCGCGATGCAGCGCGTTGAGCGGAGTCTGCTTGAGCGGTTGATCGGCCGGCACCGGCGCTTCCCCCGACGGACAAGACGTTGCGACGGCCTCTCGCCGCCCGGTTCTTGCGCCGGTCGCGATGGCCGCCCCACTCTGTCCTTCGGACCTGAGAGATTCGCCCTTTGGGGGCTTACTCCGTCGGTGGGGCGGCAACGCATGCCACCCGCTTTCCAGAGCGCCTGATAGAGCCCGCGGTCCTTTTGCCTGAGAGTTTCGGGGCCGTTGCTCCTTCGGCGTCGTCGCCACGCTGCACTGCAGCAGGAACGATCTCTCCCGCGGGCACTCCTGAGGCGCGGCTACCGTACGCCGCGCCGGGGGAATGTCAACTCGGCGAGGATGCGGCTATCGCTTGAAGCCCCTGCCACCGACCGGCAGGCCGGAGAAGCGCTTCATCTGCCCGCCTTCGCAAGTCCGCGGCTTGTCGCTGGGATTGTTGCTGTCGAACAGCACCAGGTACACGCCGCGCGGATCGACCAGCGTGACGACGCTGCCCGGCATGGGGATGCCGTTCTCGGCGACGCCGCATTCGATCCGGTCGCCGGAATGGAAGACCCCATAGGCGGCCGGCGGCCCTTTGACGAAGGCGTCGCGCGGGACCGCGCGCAGCTTGGCGGCCGGACACGTCGTCACGCCGCCGTTGGGGCTGAAGTCGTCGAGTTCGACCTTGAAGGACTGCCCGCCGGGATCGACCTCGCGGACGATGCCGGAGCGGTAGTTGCCGACGCCGACGGGATCGCATTCCACGCTGGTGCCGGGGCCGATGCCCTGCGCCCGCGCCTCGGTGCCCGCCATGCCAAGAGCCGCCAGCAGCGCGACCGCCGCCGGCCCGATCAATCCTTTCGTCCCAACCCGCATCGTCGTTCCCCCACCGTTCCGGCTGCAATTCTACCTGCCATGACGGTTGCCCGTCGACTCGGGTCTAACGAAAGGCCCGCCACTCCGTTGCCGGAGGGCGGGCCAAGTTTTCTAGCCGCCGATGGCTAGAGGGTCAGGGGATTAGGACCGGCCGCGGTGCGGGCCGTGGCCGCGCCCGTCGAACCCGCCGCCGAAGAGCTGGTCAGCCGTCTTTTTCTGGTCCGCCGACAGCGAGGCGTAGAGCGGCTTGAACGCGTCCAGCACCTTCGCCTGGCTGTCCAGGTGGGCCTTCATGAAGGTCTGGCGGCGCTCCATGCGCTCGACCGCGCTCGGGCGGACGGGTGTCGGGGCCGGCTGGTTCTTGGCCTTGGCTTCCTCGGCCGCCTTGCGGAACTCGGCCCGCTTGGCCTGGAACTCGGCGCGCATCTTCTCGCCCGCGAGCTTGCGCTCGGCGGCCTGGTCGCGCAGGACCTTCTCGAAGTTGCCCCACTGGGCCTGCTGCGAGTCGGTGATCTTGAGTTCGGCCTTCAGGAAGGCGATCCGGCCGTCGATCCGGTCGGCGCGCTGGCCGTGCATGGCGGTACGGTGCGGGCGGCCGCCATGGCCGTCCGGGCCCAACTGCTGGGCCAGGCTGGGCCCCATCGCGCCGACGGTCAGGCCGAGGCCGAGCACGGCGGCTAGGGCGGCAATGCTGAGTTTGGACTTGGTATTCATGAATTCCTCCGCGGAAGAGTGGGTGGTCGCCTGTCCCCGATGCCCAATCTCACGCGCGGCCCGGCAAAACCCTGCGGGTCGTTCGCCTCGGGGCGACGGTTAATTCCATGTAATCAATGCGGCTCCTTGTGGCAGCCGCCCTCGCCGGCCAGCTCCTCGAGGATCGGGCAGTCCGGCCGGTGGTCGCCGTGGCAGCGCTCGACCAGGTGGACCAGGGTGCGGCGCATGGTGCGAAGCTCCTCCATGCGGCGGTCGATCTCCTCGATATGGCCATTCGCCAGTCGCTTGACGTCGCCGCTGGCCCGCCCCCGGTCGTGCCAGAGCGCCAGCAGGCTTGAGACGTCCTTCACCGCGAAGCCGAGCCGGCGCGCCCGCTGGATGAAGCGGAGCGTCTGCAAATCATTATCGTCGTAGTCGCGGTAGTTGCCGCCGGTCCGCGCGGCCCGCGGGATCAGGCCGATGCTCTCGTAGTAGCGAATGGTCTTGGCCGGCACGCCCGATCGGGCGGCCGCGGTGCCGATGTTCATGCCTGCCTCCTTCCGCGCCGCGCCAGGCGCAGGGCGTTGCTGACGACGCTGACCGAGCTCAGCGCCATGGCCGCGCCGGCAAAGACTGGGTTGAGCAGGCCCAGCGCCGCCAGCGGCAGGCCGAGCGCGTTGTAGACGAAGGCGAAGAACAGGTTCTCCCGCAGGATCCGCGTGGTATCGCGGCTGGCGTCAAGCGCGGCGGCGACCAGCCGCGGATCGGCCCGCATCAGGGTGATCCCGGCCGCTTCCACGGCCACGTCGGCGCCGCCGCCGACAGCGATGCCGACATCGGCCGCCGCCAGGGCCGGCGCGTCGTTGACCCCGTCGCCTACCATCGCCACGACATGGCCCGCGCCGCGCAGTTCGCCCAGGATGCGCGCCTTGTCCTCGGGCAGGACCTCGCCGACCGCACGGCCGATCCCCAGCGCGGCCGCAACCGCGTCGGCGGCGGGCTGGCTGTCGCCGCTCAATAGAACGACCGCGATGCCCCGCCTGCCCAGCGCCGCGACCGCCTCGATCGCCTCGGGACGGATCGCGTCGCCGAAGCTAAGCGTGCCCAGCAGGTCGAACTGCCGCGTGCCGGCCGCCCGGGCGGCCCAGATGCGGGTCGTGCCGGGCGGATCGGACTCCACCGCGACCTTGATGCCGATCTCCTCCATCAGCCGGCGATTGCCGACGCGGATTTCCGTGCCGTCCACGACGGCGGCAAACCCGCGCCCCGCCAGCCGGGCGAAGGACGCGACGGGCGCCAGGCCTATCGCGCGCGCGCGCGCCGCTTCCAGGCTGGCGGCGGCCAGCGGATGCTCGCTGCCCTGCTGCGCCGAGGCGACCAGGCGCAGGAGCCCGGCATCGTCGCCATCAAGGCTGCGGATCGCGCGCAGCCGCGGCTTGCCTTCGGTCAGCGTGCCGGTCTTGTCGAACACGACGGTGTCGACGTGCAGCGACCGCTCCAGCGCGCCGGCGTCGCGGATCAGGATGCCCTTGCGCGCCGCCGCGCCGATGCCGGCCATCAGCGCGACCGGCGTCGCCAGGCCGAGCGCGCAGGGGCAGGCGATCACCAGCACCGATACCGCGTTGATCACCGCCACGTCGGCTGCCGCGCCGGCGGCCAGCCAGCCGGTCAGCGTCGCGAGCGCGATCGCCAGGACCACCGGCACGAAGATCGCCGCCACGCGGTCGACCATCCGCTGCACCGGCGGCTTGGAGGCCTGGGCGCCGTCGACCAGGGCGATGACGCGGGCAAGGAAGGTGTCGCGGCCCGTCGCCTCGACCCTGACCTGCAACACGCCGTCGCCGTTCATTGCCCCGCCGGCGACGGATGCGCCCGGCGCCTTGTGCACGGGCATCGGCTCGCCCGTGAGCAGCGATTCGTCCAGGTCGCTCTCGCCCGAGGCGACGATCCCGTCCACGGGGACCCGCTCGCCCGGCCGAATCAGCACGATGTCGCCACGCCGCACCTGGGCGACCGGCACCTCCTCGGGCTTGCCGGCGCGCATCACCCGCGCGGTGCGCGGGCGCAGCTTCATCAGCGCGCGGATCGCCGCCGAGGTGCCGCGCCGCGCCCGCGCCTCCAGCCACTTGCCCAGCAGCACGAAGGCGACGACGGCCGCACCGGCCTCGAAATACAGGACTCCCTGCCCGGTCCAGACGTGCCACGCACTGAGCCCGAAGGCCGCGGTGCCGCCGATCGCCACCAGCGTGTCCATCGTACCGGTCAGGGACTTCAGCGACTTCCAGGCCCCGACATAGAAGCGGCGGCCGAGGACGACCTGGACGATGAAGGCAAGCGCCATCTCGAGCTTCGCCGGAAGATGGGCATGGAACCCGACAGCCATGCCGAGCATCGGCGCCACCAGCGGCACCGTCAGGACAAGCGCCAGGATCAGCTCGACCAGGTCTCGCCGCTCCGCCGCGCGCTGGCGCGCCTCACGATCCTCGGCGCCCGCCTCCGTGCGGAGAGCCGCCGAATACCCCGCATCGGCCACGGCCGCCGCCAGCTCGGCCGCGCCCGTGTCGCTGCCCGCCGCCACATCGACGGCGGCCGTGTTCGCGGCGAGGCTGACGCGGGCATCGACCACGCCCGGAACGCGCTTCAAGGCGCCTTCGACCCGGCCGACGCAGGCGGCGCAGGTCATTCCGGCAATGTCGAGATCGATCCGCTCCGTCGGCACGCCGAATCCGGCTTCGGCCAGCGCCTTGACCGCTTCGTCCAGGTGAAGCTCGCCGCTGGGCCGGATCTCGGCACGCTCGCTGGCCAGGTTCACCGCGGCCGAGCCGACGCCCGGCACGGCCTGCAGCGCCTTCTCGGCCCGCCGCGCGCAGGCGGCGCAGGTCAGGCCCGAAACCGGCAGGGACAGGGCTTCGACCGTCATGGCGCATCCGTTCCTCAGAAACTCGGATCATAGATGGAGGTTCCAGAGACTGGAAGGTCAAGCGGCCTACCGGGAGGGATGGCTGGAATGTGCGGCGCGCGGGGCTGGTGCAAGTTCCCTTGGCGGCCGGGCCAAGTTCGGCGACAGTCGCGGTCCCCTCTTCAGACCGGGTGATCTTCCATGCCGACCGTAAAGCCCGTCTCCTACGAAAACGCCCCGCCCGCGGTGCGCGCCGTCTATGACGACATCAAGGCGACCCGGAAGGTCGACTGGATCAACAATTTCTGGACCACGATCGCGAACCATCCGCCCACGCTCAAGCGCACCTGGGAAAGCGTGAAGGAGGTCATGGCGCCGGGCGCGCTCGACCCGCTGGTCAAGGAGATGATCTACCTGGCGATCAGCGCCTCGAACAATTGCGAGTACTGCATCCGCTCGCACACCGCCGCCGCGCGCAAGGCCGGCATGACCGAGGCGATGCTGGGCGAGCTGATGGCCGTCGTCGGCATGGCGAACGAGACCAACCGCCTGGCCAACGGCTACCAGGTCGAGGTCGACGAGCGGTTCAAGCAGACTCCTTAAGGCTCCTTCCCGGCGGACCCGCCTTGGCCAGCTACGACGCCGTCGTCATCGGCACCGGCATCATCGGCAGTTTCACGGCGCTGCACCTGGCGGATGCCGGATTAAAGCTGCTGGTGGTCGATCGTCACGGGCTGGCGTCCGGCACGTCGCGGGCGTCCGACGGCAACTTGCTGATCTCGGACAAGTCGCCCGGCGTGCTGTTCGACCTGACGGTCGAAAGCTTCCGGCACTGGGACGCGATGATCGCGGCGCTGGGCAATCACTGCGAATACGACAAGAAGGGCGCGACCCTCGCGACCATGGACCCGGGACGACGGGCCAAGCTGCTCGCCCATGTCGAGGAGCACGCGCGCCACGGCGTGCGCGCCGAGCTGCTGGCCCCCGCGGATGTGCGGCGCATCGAGCCCGCGCTGCATCCCGAGGTCGCCGCCGTCGGCTGGTGGCCGGACGAGCGCCAGGTGCAGCCGATGCTCGCCTGCTACCAGGTCGCGCGGCACCTGCAGGCGCGCGGCGTTTCGTACCGGTTCGACGACGAGCTATTGGCCATCGAGCCGTCGCCGCAGGGCGTGATGCTGCGCTTCGGCTCGGCGCCGGATGTGGCCTGCGGCCGGGTTGTCCTTTGCGCCGGCGTGTGGACCCCTTCCCTGCTGAAGCCGCTGGGGATCGACTTGCCGATCCTGCCGCGCAAGGGCCAGATCGCGGTGATCGAGCGCTCGGACCTGCCGGTACGAACCAAGATCGCCGACTTCGCCTACAACGACCTGGTGGAGGAGATCGACCCGTCGGACACGCGCGCGCAGACCGCCACCATCGTCGAGCGCACGAAATCCGGCACCATCCTCTGCGGCAGCTCGCGCCAGTTTGTCGGCCTGGACACCGGCGTCGACGCGGCGGTGCTCTCCCGCATCGTCCGCGATTGCCTGCGCTTCGTGCCGGGGTTGGCAGGCTTGCGCGTGATCCGCGGCTATGCCGGATTGCGCCCGTGCACGCCCGACGGGCTGCCCGTGATCGGACCGGTCGACGCGCACGAGCGCATCTACGTGGCGACCGGTCACGAAGGCACCGGCCACGGCCTCGCCGGCGTGACCGGGGCGATGGTGGCGGCCATGCTGACCGGCAAGGGTCACGCCCTGGCCAAGGCTTGCGACCCCAAGCGACTGCTGCAATGAGCGAAAAGGAAGCCCGATGAGCACTGCCATGACGCGCAGCATCCATACCGTCGATTCGCATACCGAGGGCAATCCGACCCGCGTGATCGTCGGCGGGGTGAAGGTGCCCCCAGGCGCGACCCTGCTCGACAAGCGCGCCTGGCTGATGGCGAACGACGACGGGCTGCGGCGCCTGCTGAACTTCGAGCCGCGGGGCAGCGGCATGATGTGCTCGGTGCTGCTGCTGCCGGCCGAGCGCAAGGACAGCGACTTCGCCGCCATCATCATGGAGCAGGACGAGTACGTGCCGATGTGCGGGCACTGCATCATCGGCACGGCGACCACCGTCGTGGCCACCGGCATGGTGGCGATGAAATCGCCCGTGACGACCGTCCGCTTCGACACGCCCGCCGGCCAGGTGGCGTGCGACGTGGCGGTGAAGGACGGCGCGGTCCAGTCCGTCAGCTTCGACAACGTCGACAGCTTCGTCCTGCACGACAAGGCAACCATCGACGTGGAGGGCATCGGCAAGACCGAGGTGACGGTCGCCTATGGCGGCGACTTTTATGCCTTCGTCGATGCCGACAAGATCGGGCTGGACCTGTCGCCGCACAACGACGGCCGACTGATCGACACCTGGCGCCGCGTGCGCGGGGCGGTGGGCCGGCAGCTCAAAACCGTGCATCCCGAGCGTCCGGACATCGATGTCTGCTACCAGGTGCTGTTCACCTCGTCGAAGAAGACCTCGGGCGACTACAAGCAGACCATCCTGTGCCCGCCCGGCGCGATCGATCGCAGCCCTTGCGGCACCGGTACCTCGGCGCGCGTGGCGCTGCTCTACACCCGCGGCGAGATGGGGTTGAACCAGCCGCGCAAGTTCGAGGGCGTGCTGGGCACCTATTTCACCGGCGAGGCGGTGAAGGTCGAGAAGCGTGGCGGCGTCACCTATGTCCGCCCGCGCGTGACCGGCCGCGCCTACGTCACGGGATACCACCACTTCGTGCTCGACCCCGCCGACCCGCTGCCCGAGGGGTTCAGGATCGGGAATGCGCCAAGGAAGATGGGTGCGGATTGAGGTAGCGGCGCAGCGTCCTTCGACAGGCTCAGGACGAGGACGTATGTTGTGCGTGTGCCTGGATTGGTCCTCATCCTGAGCCTGTCGAAGGATGATCTTGTGCAGCCAACCAGGGCGGACCAGCGGCAAGGAAGACAATGATCTCCAACACCTATCTCTGCATCGACGGCCATACCTGCGGGTGCCCGGTGCGCGTCGTGGCCGGCGGGGCGCCGGTCCTGCAAGGCGCGACCATGAGCGAGCGTCGGCAGTATTTCCTCCAGCACTACGACTGGGTCCGCCGCGCGCTGATGTTCGAACCGCGCGGGCATGACGTGATGTCGGGCTCGATCCTCTATCCCGCCACGCGGCCGGACTGCGACGTGGCGATCCTGTTCATCGAGGTGTCGGGCTGCCTGCCGATGTGCGGGCACGGCACGATCGGTACCGTGACGACCGCGCTGGAGCATGGGCTCGCGACGGCGCGCGATCCCTCGAAGCTGGTGCTCGACACGCCGGCCGGCGTCGTCACCGCCTACGTGAGGCGCGACGGGCGCTTCGTCGAGGAGGTGCGCATCCACAACGTGTCGAGCTACCTCGCGATGACCGAGGTCAAGGTCGACTGCCCGGGCCTGGGCGAGATCGTCGTGGACATCTCCTATGGCGGCAACTTCTACGCCATCGTCGAGCCGCAGAAGAATTTCGCCGACATGGCGGACTTTACCGCGGGCGACATCCTGCGGCTCAGCCCCGTCTTGCGGCAGGTCCTGAACAAGGCGATCGCGCCGCAGCATCCCGAGGATCCAACCATCAAGGGCGTTAGCCACATCATGTGGACCGGCAAGCCCAGGGCGAAGGGCGCGCATGCGCGCAATGCCGTGTTCTATGGCGAGAAGGGCATCGACCGCAGCCCCTGCGGCACCGGCACCTCCGCCCGCATGGCGCAACTCGCGGCGCGCGGCAAGCTCAAGAAGGGCGACGAGTTCGTGCACGAGAGCATCATCGGCAGCCTGTTCCACGGCCGTGTCGAGGACATCACGACC